>JACMMD010001035.1 GCA_014379235.1 Anaerolineae bacterium | reverse complement strand
GCGCCCCGTAGTCATCAGTGTGGCGTGGCTCTGGCTATCGGTATCAATGAGCAGAATGTTATGTCGTTCAACTCCGGCCTGACGAAGCATCTGGACGAGACCAAATGCGACATTGGTGGCGGTCGTCGATTTGCCGACGCCGCCCTTGTGGTTGGTCATGACGAATACGTGGGTCACTTTTCAAACCTCCAAAACGAGAACCGTGTGTTTCACCGCCTTTGGAAGTCGAGACCGCGCAAGTCATGGTAGACTTTTCGGAGAGGTCTCGCTGCCGCACCAGCGGTACTTTTAGATGGGTAGGGGAGATTTAGCCCTCTCCTATTCATCGTCAAGTCGGATTGGAGGTCAACAAGTTCTTTGCAGCAAGTGCGCGTTAGATTGCGTTATCAACGGCGTGTTCTATCGGATGAACAAGACCATCTACGACCGCAGATCATTCATGAATTGCTGTAGTTGCATACGCTGGGGATACGCGATTAATGCGAGGAACTGAGTCAGGCTGCTGTTGGCAACCGCACCATCAAGGGGCGTTTCCGGTTCGAGATTAATGAAGTTAGGGGCATGAAACGATACCGAAAGTGAACCAGCGGAAACCCCGCTGGTTTTCACGTTTTTAGCCTGTTTTCCGTTTTGAATGTTCTTCTTCTGGCTGCCCGCATCGTCGTTGGTCAACCGCGTCAGATAACTGAACGGGGCTTTCCACTCGATGCGCTGCACCTGACCCTCAGAGTCGATGACAACTCGCTCGACCATTTGTAACAGTATAGCACGTTGGCGTTCGGATGTCTTTTTGTCAAATCGCAACCCGATTTCGGCAATGACGGTCAAAGCCGCATCCAGGTCTTCGATCTGTTCCGCCCGCTCTGCCTTGAGCACTTCCATCAATATATCCAGTTTGTCGCGTTCCTGCTGACATTCCTTCGTCAGTTGCTCGTAGATGTTGGCGCGCATCCCGTGATCGGTGAAGGCTCGCCATAGGTTGAGTTCCTTTTCTTCCAGCTTGCGTTTGCGGGTTTCCATGATTTTGCGTTCGCGCTGGTTGTCTTTGGTATAGCGTGTCACATCGCGGACGTACTCCTTCCGAATGTCAGGCAGATGTTCCGGGTTGATGGTTATCGTGCGGATGTGGTCGATGATCTGCTCATCAATCACATTGCAGAGGAAATTGCTCGAACTGCTCGGCACACAGTAGTACGACACGCCGCCGCGTGCGCGATTGGCGTTCGGTTTGCCACAGGTCAGCTTCTTTGCGCCTTCAGCCGTTTCGAGATAAACCAGTCCTTGCAGCAGGTAGAAATGTCGCTTGCTCGGCATCGGCTTGTGATTGCGCTGTGCAAGAATGGCAAGGCCGCGCTCGAATTCTTCGGTGGTGATGATTGACTCCCACTCACCCCGAATTGTCTTGGGTGCGATGTGCATCACCTCGTTATCAATGTTCAACCACCCGGCATAGAACCAATTGTGAAAAGCACGGGAAAGCACCTGAATGTGCGCCTCGCGCATACCTTCCGGGTGCTTCTTCGAGCGGGTGATGGTTACGAAAGGCGTGCCGCTCGCCCGGTGATAGCCCTGTTCGTGCAACTTTTCGCAGATATCTTCCAGCGAATAGCGGTCGGTCAGGAGTAAATCCCATGCTAACCGCCAGACTTTGCCCTGCTCCGGGTCAAGCTCGACCCACCGTTTGTAGCGGGCGTGTTTGAGTTGTTCTTCTGCGCCCAGTTCAGTCAGCCGGATTTCCTTGTTCAGGTAGCCATCGGGTGCGCGATACGGCCAACCACCGCCATTGGCTTTGGAGAGCATCCCGCCAACGGTGCGCCGTCAGGTGACTGCCGACTCGCGCCGGGCCATGCCGAACAGGATGT
>JACMMD010001034.1 GCA_014379235.1 Anaerolineae bacterium | reverse complement strand
CTGGCCGAGTCCGAGACTCGTAACGCTGCCGCGCTCGAACAGGCGGCGGAGATGGTCGCGGTGTCGCTGCAAGCCGATGGAATGCTGCATACGTTCGGCACGGGACATGGGCATTTGCTGGCCGAAGAGATATTCTATCGCGCTGGCAGTTTAGTGACGGTTAACGCCATTCTCGACCCGACGCTGATGCTGCACATCAGCGCATTGGCCAGCACCGCCGCCGAGCGTTTGCCCGGTTATGCCGAAGTCGTGCTGGAACGCTATACGGTCAATTCGGGCGATGTGCTGATTATCGCGTCGAACTCCGGGCGTAACGCTGTACCGATTGAAATGGCACTGGCCGCTCAAAAGCGCGGCCTGAAAGTTATCGCGCTCACGTCGATGCGCCACTCGCAAAGCCAACCATCACGTCATGCCAGCGGCCAGCGTTTATACGACATCGCAGATGTGGTGCTGGATAACTGCGGCGAGATTGGCGACGCGGCACTGACTGTCGAAGGGGTCGCGGCGAAGGTCGGGCCAACGTCAACGGTGATCGGCGCGGCGCTGCTTCATGCGCTGCTATATACAGTGATCGAAAAGCTGGCGACGCGGGGCTTTACGCCGCCGGTGACCATCAGCGCTAATATCGATCATGCGGCAGCGGATGAACAGGCGCGGTTGTTTCAACAATATCGGCATCGTATTCGACATCTTTAAGGTTCGAGGCACGAGGTTCGAGTAAAGTCTAAAGCTGATCGTTGACTAGCTGACAGCTAAAAGCTATTTTCGAGGAGAGCAACATACATGAAGAAATACCCGATTGTAGACTCCGATGTGCATCCGGTGGTGTCGTCGGAGCGTAGGCTCGACTTTATGGCCGAGCCGTTTCGCACGCGCCATGCCGACGGCAATCGCGGTGTCGGCGGTCTCGGCTACTGGAATCCCGGCGGCGTGATGCGGAAAGATGCCGTCCTGCCGGACGGTACACGCATCGAAACCGATCCAAAAGCGACGGCCAGCGAATTTCTTGACAAGTTCGGTATCGACTACGCCGTTCTGATGGAAGCTGATTTGCATATCGCGCTGTCGCCTGAGCCGGATTTCTCCGCCGCGCTGGTGGCCGCCACCAACGATGTGCTGATCGAGGATTGGCTGACCGCCGACCCGCGCTATCGCATGGGGCTGATGATCTCGTTGAGCGACCCGCACTTAGCCGCCAAAGAGATCCACCGTCGCGGCGATCATCCCGGCGTGGTGCAAGTTTACATGCCGAGCGCGTCCCCGCTGCCGCTTGGACACCGCTATTTTCACCCGATCTTCGAGGCGGCAGTCGAACATAACCTGCCGATTGGTATTCACCCCGGCGGCGAAGGTGTCGATATTTCGCGTTCCGCTACCGGAGCGGGCATCCCGTCGAGCTATCTTGAATGGCACACGGTTCTATCGAGCTACTACATGGCGCAGTTGGTCAGCCTTGTGACCGAAGGCGTGTTCGTCAAGTTCCCGACGCTGCAATTCGTGTTGGTCGAAGGCGGCGTAAGCTGGCTGCCGCCGCTGATGTGGCGCTTGGATAAGAACTGGAAAGCGCTGCGAAAGACCACGCCGTGGCTTGACCGTTTGCCGAGCGAGATCATTCAGGAACACGTTCATATGACGACGCAGCCGCTCGAAGAACCGGCCAACAGCGACTATCTGCACATGATGTTCGAGATGTTCGACGCTGAAAATATGCTGATGTTCTCCAGCGATTATCCGCATTGGGACGGCGACACGCCGGACTTCGCAGCGCGGGCGTTCCCTGACCATATGAAGGCCAAAGTGTTGGGTGGGAATGCGATGAAGCTCTACGGACTGCCAGAGCCTGAATATGCCTGAACCACGTTCGCGTAAAAACGAGCGTCACGCTGTCGCAACCGAAGGCGAGATCGGGCCGGGAACGCGCAAAATGGTGACGATCAATGGCCGTTCGATTGGCGTGTTCAACGTCAACGGGCAGATCGTGGCACTGCTCAACGTGTGCCCGCATGAGTTAGCGCCTGTATGCGTCGGCAACGTAAGCGGGACGACGCTGCCATCCGCGCCGGGAGAATACATCTGGGGACGCGAAGGCGAGATCATCGCCTGCCCTTGGCATGGGTGGGAGTTCGACATGCTGACGGGCCAATGCCTGACCGATCACCGCAAGCTGCATCGCTTCGCGGTTGAGGTCGATCAGGGGACGGTTTACGTCAAGGTGTGATATATGACCCCTCCCTAAATCCCTCCCCGCAAGCGGAGAGGGACTTTACAAACGCCTTCCCTGCTTGCGGGGAAGGTGGCGCGTTAGCGCCGGAAGGGGTTCAAAGTAATAACTACCGGCGCAGCACGCTGCGCCCCTACAGCAGCCTATCTAAAGGCCAATCGTGGCGAGGTAATCGCGGTT
>JACMMD010001033.1 GCA_014379235.1 Anaerolineae bacterium | reverse complement strand
GTTACGCCCTGTATTAATTATTTCAGCCATGATGTAGTCATGTTTATTGTAACCCTGCATCCATTTTCGTGACAGTTGACATTCGTTAATGTCTTCATTTTTCACCCTATTCTATGATAGAATAGAGCAATGGCTGAACTTACACCTGATGAAACCCTGCTTGGACTGCTGGCCGCCAACGCCAACTATGGCTATCAGCTTTTGAACTGCTTTCGTGACCCTACTCAGCTAGGGCGCGTCTGGAACATGAGCAACAGTCAAGTGTATGCGGTACTCAAGCGCTTGCAGCAAAAGGGACTCATCACCGGGCGCGAAGTTACCGCACCGGATGCGCCAGCGCGCACCGAATACTGTCTTACGGAAGCAGGCGTTTATCGGCTCGATGCATGGTTGGATGCCGAACCTTCCGCCAGTATTCATTTCGTGCGTGTGGAGTTCGCCAGCCGCCTGTATATCGCCCGCTTGTTAAACTTGCCAACGCTCGAAATCGTGCGCCGTCAAAAGGAGACTTGTCACAGTCTACGAGACAACCTAAGCGCCGAACGCGCAAATGCTGAACCCGGTTTGGATTGGCTCATGCTGGACGCGGAAATCGAGTTGTTAGATGCGATGCTGCGCTGGCTTGACCGCTGCGAATTGATACCGAACGACGCTGAATGAATGAACATAGGAAAAGTCACAACATGAAACAAAAACTTTTCGTCATCTCGATGTTACTTGTAGTCATCCTCTCCGCCAACTTGAGTGCCAGCGCTCAAGACTCGCAAACGCTGACGGTGTTTGCAGCGTCCTCGCTCATCGATGCCTTCGAGGACATCGCCACTGATTTTGAAGCGGCTAACGCTGGTGTGGATGTGCTGTTCAATTTCGGCGGCTCATCGTCCCTAGCGACTCAGTTAGTCGAAGGCGCTCCGGCGGACGTGTTCGCCAGCGCCAATAACACACAGATGAACGTCGCCCGTGACGGCGAACGAATCGACGGTTCGCCCCATGTTTTTGTTAAAAACCGTCTCGTACTGATCGTCCCCGCCGACAATCCGGCGGATATTCAATCGCTGGCTGATCTGGCGAACGACGGCATTGATCTAGTGGTTGCGGCGGAAGGTGTTCCGGTGCGCGATTACACCAACACTATGCTTGACCGCCTTGCCGCTGACGAAAGCTATGGCGAGGAATACCGCACAGCATTCATGGCTAACATCGTCTCGGAAGAAGAAAACGTGCGCCAGGTATCCGCGAAGGTCGCGCTTGGCGAAGCCGAAGCGGGCATCGTCTATCTATCGGACGTGACGCCGGACATCGCTGAGGATGTGATCGCCCTACCGATCCCCGACGCGCTCAACACCATCGCCACCTATCCGATTGCTATCACCAACGACGCGGCCAACCCCGAACTCGCGCAGTCGTTTGTCGATTACGTGCTGTCCGACGCGGGCCAAGATACGCTGGTCGATTGGGGCTTTATCTCGGTACACATCCCCGAACAGCCGATGATGATCGCCATACCCGACGTGGATGCCAACAGCCTCACGGTAGACGGCCAAGTGCTGAACCCGTTCACGCTGACAGCAGATGACCTGCGCGAGAACTACAGTTCCGAAACCGTCGATGTCACTTTCCTGAGCGGCGAAGATACTGTGACGACTTCGTTTACAGGCGTTCGCTTATGGGATATTCTGAGTGCTGCACAGGCCAACTTCAACGCCGACATTCGCAACGATAAACTGAGCATGTTCGTCGTCGTGACGGCCAGTGACGGTTATCAAGCTGTCATCGCGTGGGGCGAGATTGACCCCGAATTCGGCAATCAGCCTATCCTCGTCGCTTATGGCGAAGCAGGCGTGCCAATCGAAGACGAGCAAGGCGGGCTGCGGTTGGTTGTGCCGTCCGATGCTCGCGGTGGCCGCTATGTGAGCGGCATTGTGAATATCAGCTTACGAGATGCGCCTGCTATCGACAGAGAGTAATTGCCCTGCCCCCAATGAAACGTAAACACCACACGCCGAGAAGCTGGCTAACTGCCATTCTCGGCGCGTTGGCGCTGCTTTTTCTCGGTTTGCCGATTGTGGTGCTGGCGCTGCGTGGTCTGCAAACACGCGCATGGGAAGGTCTGCCCGATGTCGGCATTGCGGAAGCCGTCGGGCTGAGTTTCTTCACCACCTTTTGCAGCGTCGGGCTGACGCTGCTTTTCGGAACACCTTTAGCCTACATTCTGGCGCGCTGGCAGTTCCGCTTCAAGCGCCCCCTCAGCGTACTTGTCGAACTGCCGATTGTGCTGCCACCAGCGGTGGCCGGGCTGGCGCTGCTGCTGACGTTCGGGCGGCGCGGATTTCTGGGGCCGACGCTCGAACTCGTGGGCATCACCTTACCGTTTAGCACCGCCGCTGTTGTCTTGGCGCAAGCCTTCGTAGCCGCGCCGTTTTATATTCGGGCAGCGCAGGTTGGCTTTCAAGGTGTCCCCCGCGAAATTGAAGATGCGGCGCGGGTCGATGGCGCGTCGGGTCTGGCGCTGTTCTGGCGCGTGACTCTGCCGCTCTCGCTGAACGCCTTAGCCGCCGGACTGGTGCTGAGTTGGGCGCGGGCGCTCGGTGAATTCGGCGCGACGATTCTGTTCGCGGGCAGTTTGCAAGGCCGCACTCAAACCATGCCGCTGCTGGTCTACAACGTCCTCGAACGCGACATCGATGCCGCTATCTGGACGGGGCTGCTGCTGGTGGTGATGGCGCTCGGCGCGCTGCTGCTGTCGAAGTGGCTCGTACATCGCGGCGATGGCGACGCTGACTCCATCTAACCACATTGAACAGGCTAAACTTTCTCACCTTCGCTCAAAATCCGGCGCATTTGGCGGGCGACATCGCGCACATACGGCTGCGCCATTGCCAGCGCATGTTCGCCGGGAGTATCCAGCAGTTCGAAATTGTCAGGCGCAAGCTGCTCCCATCCGAGATGCGCGTTCTTTTCCAATTGGCCGCGCTGTTTGCGGTCTTCGCGGCAAGTCAGGTAAATGAGCTTTCCGGTATAGGGCTGCGCCACGTAACTGCGCGTTAACCGTCGAGTCTGGCGTTTCACGCGCTTAACGGCCAGCGTTTCCTCGCTCGGAAAAAAGAAGTTCTTGAACTTCATGGTATAGCGATAACCAAAACTGCGAAGTTTCGACACAGGCGAATCTGCGATGACGTATTCGGTATCCGGCTCTTGAGCGTCGATGTCGTAACCGTCCATCGATGTGCCGCGCTTGAAATGCGTGTCGACCATAACCACGCCGAGCGGCGGCCTGCCCATTGCCGTTAACTGCTGCGCCATTTCATAAGCAATCGTGCCGCCAACCGACGCACCGACGATGTAGAAACGCTCCGCTTTGATCGTTTGCGTAATGAGGTCGATGAAATAACGGGCAAAGTCCTGCATCGTCTCATATGTGGGAGCATTCCGGTCATATGCGGGAAACTGAAAGGCATACACCGGATAATCATGACCCAGTTCAATGACCAACTCCCGATAAAGCATCGCGTTGCCACGCGCACCGGGAACGCCAACGATCACGGGCTGCGTTCCATAGGGGTTAAGGGCAATCAACGGTGACAGCTTGGGGCCGCCCGCGTCGACATATGCCGCTAACTGCGCCAGCGTCGGATTGCTGTAGATGACGGCGGGTGTCAGAACGATGTTGAACTGCGCTTTCAGATCGGACACCAAACGCATCGCCTTAAGCGAGTCGCCGCCCATGTCGAAGAAATTATCATCGCGTCCGATGACCGCCGTCGGCAGCACATTCCGCAGCAAAGGATAGATCCGTGATTCGGTTAGCGTGGATGGGTCGCCCTGCGAGGTTTCAACCGCTGGCAGCGGCAGCGCCGCCGAGTTGATCTTGCCACTGGCTAACATAGGCAGCTTGTCCATGATGACGAACTGCGCTGGCATCATAAAGTCCGCCAACGTTTCACTGAGAAAATTGCGTATCTGCGGGATCGAAAGCGTTATCCCGGCACGAGGCACAACGTAAGCCACGATGCGCGTCACACTGCTGTCAGCGATAGCCTTGACAGCCGTTCTTTCAACGTCAGGGTGCTGTAGCAATCGGTTCTCGATGGCGGACAGTTCGACGCGGAAGCCGCGTATTTTCACCATCGAGTCACTTCTACCGAGATGAATAAGATTGCCATCGGGCAAAAAACGCCCAACGTCGCCTGTACGGTAAAAGTGGAATGCCGGGTCATCGGGATCTACATAGAACTTATCCGCAGACTGCTCCGGCGAATTCCAATAACTGCTCTGCTTTTTATTCGTCCGAATGATGATCTCGCCCATTTCTCCGGCGGGCAGTGGGTTGCGATTTTCGTCCGCGACAAACACCTGTTGGTCAGCAGGCGGCTTACCAACAGGGACGAGCGCACCTTCAATCTGAGTCGAATGGTCAGCGATGAAGCCAGTAACGTGCCCGACTTCGGTGGCACCAAAATTGTTCATCAACAGCGTACCCGGAGCAAAACAGCGCTTGAAAAGCTGAAAATCGACTGCGAGCACGGGTTCAGTACCCAAACGCAGCATACGCAGCGTGGTGATTGGCTTCTCTGGCGGCGTACTAAAAACCGTCCGAAACAAACTCGGCGTAAGGTTAAGAATCGTCACCTGCTCATCGACAATCCATTGAAAGATCGTTTCCGGCGTTTCGAGGTTGAGATCAAGTACATGTACTGCCCCGCCCACCATCAACACACGGCGTATCGGGCCTGACCCGCCTGAAGAACTCATCGCCCCAAATCGCAGCACGCGATCCTCTGGTCTGAAATTGCCCTGTAGATCGTGGCGTGTTTGCACCAAAACGTCTTTTTGGGAGTTGAGCATCCCTTTGGGAACGCCGCTGCTGCCCGACGTAAAAGCCAACAAAAACGGATCATCCTTGCTAACCTCAATTTCGAGATTAGCGACAGCCGGAATTTCATCGGTCATAGGTTTCACAACGATGATGGGCTTGCCATAATCCAGTGCGCGCAGCGTCTCGACGTTTGCCGCGTCAGTGACGAAAGCGCCGATTTCAACCTGCCTCAAGATCGCCTCGATACCCGCCGCTGGTTGACGGGTATCGATTGGAACACGAGCGCTACCTGCCTTGCTGATGCCCAGCATTGTGACAATGCTAGCCAGCCCGTCTTCCAGAAAAGCGGCGATAAAAGATCGTGGCGCAGCCACCCGATGAATGTCCCATGCGAGGGCATTCGCTAGGTTATTCAGGCTGCCATAAGTGAGCTGATGTTCACGAGTTCGCAGCGCAATATTGTCCGACTGTTCCGCCGCTTGCGTTTCGATCAATCCATGAAATGTCGTTTGCAGTGTATCAACTCGCTCGGAAGGCGCAATCATGTTCTCTTATTCGCTTTCTGCCGTTGCTTCTGGTGTTGCCATTTCCGCTAGGCGTTCATTGGCGGCTTGAATGTAGGTCGGGTCGTAAAATTCCTCAACCGGCACAATGGCGTCAACTTCGCCTTGTTCATAGCTCCACTGTTGATACTCTATCACGGGGTCGATATAGACTTCCCCGTCGTGACGCATGGAAATCCAGCAGCCTTCCGCGAGTGACTCCGGTTCTTGTTCGAGGATAGGAGCGAGGATTTCGAGGTTGCGCTCGGTAGGGCCTTCATTGAACTGCCGTATCCCTTGCAGATACGCCGTCAAAAAGCGAACGGGCAAATCGTCGTCACGATTGAGCATAGTCGGGCCGATGAACAACCCGCCCTGTGAACCGTCCGGCACAATATCGCCCGCACCAACTAATACATCAAGCTCATTGGCATTGACCAACCGTGATAAGGCCGGTTCGTTCAGCCATGCAAGTTCAATGCTGTTATTCATCACCGCTTCGCCACGCGCCGCTTGCGGTATATCCTCGAAAACCACATCTTCGACGCTCATGCCAAAATCAGTCAAGTATTTATCGAGATAGAACCTAGTCAGACCAGCAGGCATAGTGACAGTCGCGCCGCGTAAACTTTCCATATCGAAATTATCGACCCGTCCCTCGTCAACGACAAATGCCCCATACGGGCAGTGGCCCGTCGCGTCGTAAGCGGCAGAAGCCACCGCCCGCAGTTCTTGGTCGCGTGTAACCGCGTTGAAAATCCCCGGTGTCCATGCCCCCTGTAACGCTTCAGCCTCGCCTGAAAACAGCAGCGCATAGGAGCTAGCATCGCTGATTCTCGCTACAAAAATCGGCTCGAAGTCGATATTCTGTGCCGCGAAGTACCCCTCTGCATCCGCGATGAAGAAGTGCGATTGGCTTAGCTGCTGATTGAGAATCACACGAACAAGGTCAGGTTCATCTTGAGCATACGAGGTTACGGCAAAAACAATCGAGAATAAGGCCACAGTGAGAACACGTATATAGCGAAGCATCAACCTACCCCCTGTAATGCACAAGCCACATCGAATGAGGCAATACGACAGTCGTTACGCGATTTTGTCTAAACCCCAGTTGAATTATAAACTGATGTTACGCAGATTGCCCCTCATTCCCCGTCCCCTTCTCCCACTGCCTCGCGGGGAGAGGGGGAGCAGCCCCAAGTCCCTCGCCCCTGTACAAACGAAGTTTGTCTGGGTGAGGGGTCAAAAACGTCTTCTGCGTAAGGTCAGTTATAAAGCAAAACCATATGCGAAATTATGGCTGCCAACGAATCAACCGACGATGCAGAAAGTTCAACGTTGCCGCCGAAAGCATACCGATCAAGGCGATCACGAAAATCCCGGCGAAAAGATACTCGGTTCGCAGCGTTTGCCACGCCAACCAAACGACGTGCCCTAAGCCATTCGTCGCCGTGTTGAGTTCGATGGCCACCGTCACCACGAATGCGCTGTTGAACGCGATTCGCATTCCAGTGATCGCTAACGGCAAGCTGCCGGGAATAAGGATACGCCGAAAAACCGTCGTCAAAGGCGCGCCGTAAACCGTGCCGATAGCGAAATAGTTCGCGTTGATCGTCCGCACGCCGGTAGCCGTATTGAACACCATCGGGAAAAATGCCGCCAGCGCGATGATGAACTGGCGCGGCGCATCGCCCAACCCGAACACCACCAGCGCCAACGGCAGCAGCGCAATTTTCGGGATGGGGTAGATGAAGCTCAATATCGGGTCTATCACGCGATGCACCGATTGGCTGTAACCCACAGCCATGCCGGTGATATAGCCAGCAGTCGCCCCCATAGCGAACCCCACAGCCAGCCGTTTCATCGTCGGCAGTACCATGTCCTGCCATTCGTCGGTTGAAAACCAGCGAAAGAGCGTTTGACCAACGACGCTTGGCGGCGGATAAAATAACTTTGGGATTAGTCCCGTTTGGCTGGCGTATTCCCATAAGAGCAGCAGTCCAACAGCGATCACCAGTACCGTCAGGCAGCCAACAGATGGCGCACCCGGTAAGGCTAGGTTAGACGCGGCTCGTTTTTCAATTCGAGTAAGTTCCATATGTGCCAGCGCAACTCCCGCAGGGTCGAATTCTCAATATCATTCAAATGGCGTGGGCGTGGGATCGGGACTGTGATGTCCGCTTTTATCACACCCGGACGGCTCGACATCACCAGCACCCGGTCAGCCAGCAGCAGCGACTCGTCGATGTCGTGCGTGACATAGACGACGGTTTTGCGCTCACTCTCCCAGATGGTCAGCAGTTCTTCTTGCATCACAAGCCGCGTTTGGGCATCGAGCGAACCAAACGGCTCGTCCATCAACAGAGTCGGCGCTTGCGAAACCAATGCGCGGGCGATGTTCACACGCTGCTGCATCCCGCCCGAAAGCTGATGCGGGTACGCGGTTTCAAAGCCCGTGAGATGCACGCGATCAATATAAGCGCGGGCAAGCTCGTTCTTCTCTGCACGGGAGAGCGGATGTCGCTGCAACCCGAACACCACATTATCCAGCACGTTCAGCCACGGGAAAACCCCGTGCTGCTGAAAGACCATCCCGACTTCAGGGCGGTACGAATCGGCCTCTACATCGGTAAAATGAACCGTCCCTGACGTGGGACGCAGCAGTTTGGCGAACAGCTTCAACAGCGTCGATTTACCACAGCCGCTCGGCCCGACCAATGACACAAACTGCCCCGTTTCCACCGTGAACGAGACGTTTTGCAGGCTCGTCAGAGTCTGTCCTTTCGGCAGCGGATAACTATAGCTTACACCTTTACAGCTTATTCCCATAGCATTACTCAGCCATCGTGGCCGTGGCTTCCGGCGCTGCCATTGCGATCAAGCGTTCATAAGCCTGCTCGACGTAACTGGGGTCATAAAATTCATCAACGCTCAGTGGAGCGTCCAGCAAACCCTGTTCATTGAGCCAGTCTATATAGTCCAGTGCCGTATCGGTATTCAGCAGACCATTTTCACGGAAGCGAATCCAGCATATCTGCTGTAGTAGCTCCGGTTCCATTTCCAGCGCGGGGCTTAGGATTTCGACGTTACGTTCCGTCGGCCCCTCATTGAATTGACGTGCGCCTTGCAGATACGCCGTGAGATACCGGACTGCCACGTCATCCTCGCGGTTCAGTATATTCGGGCCAAACAACAGTACCGACAGTGAAGCATCAGGAACAATCTCATTGAAGCCAACCAACACCTCGATCCCAAACTCGGTAACTCCACGCGATAAAAGGGGTTCGGTTAGATAGGATAGTGTAACCGTCCCGCTTACCAGCGCTTCTAGCCGAGCACTGGTTGTCATATTCTCAAGCATGACATCGTTCAGCCGCATACCGCCGCTCATCAACCACTTGTCCAAATAATACTGCGCGATGCCATTCGAGATCGCAACGGGTGAGGTACGCAGCGATTCCATATCGAAGTTTTCAGCCTGCCCTGCGGCGACAGCAAAGCCAGCGTAAGGGCAGCTTTCCGGGTCATTGTAAGTTGGCACAGCCACCACTTTGAGTTCCGCGCCGCGTTCGACAGCGTTGAACAAGGCCGGTGTCCAACTCGCCTGCAAAACATCGACCTCACCACTGAGCAGCAGCGCGATAGCTTCCGCATCGGTGGTACTTCCGACGGTAGCATGTTCAATTTCGATATTCTGCGCCGCGAAATAACCTTCGGCCTCAGCGATATATGTATTCGATACGCCAAGCGCACTCCCGACAACTACGATGAGATGATCGGGTTCTGACTGTGCAAAAAGAACAGCATGAGACACCGACAAAAAACATGAAACTGTGATAACTAGAGCCAATCGACGGATCATTTGATGGTTTCCTCGATGATTGAGTTCAGCATGTAACAATAGCGATACCGGAACGAACGAAACGATCTATAAGTTCGTTATCCTTCCGTTGTGGCCGTCGCTTCTGGCGCAGTTATCGCGGTCAAACGCTCATAAGCCTGTTCGACGTAACTGGGGTCGTAGAACTGGTCAAGCACAAGCGGCGCATCCAGCAAGCCCTGTTCGTTGAGCCAATTCATATAATCCAACGCAGTATCCCCATTCAGCAGCCCATTCTCCCGAAAGCGAATCCAGCAGATCTCGGTCAAAATCCCCTCTTCCATTTCGAGGGCAGGGC
>JACMMD010001032.1 GCA_014379235.1 Anaerolineae bacterium | reverse complement strand
AGATACGCAAATTCTGTGCGTCGATGATTACGCTTTCATCGCAGGCGCGGCGCATCTGGCAGGTGCGGAAATCGTCAGCGAAATCAGTGACCCCGCGCAGGTGAGCGTTTTGTACCTAGCCCCAAGTCCCTCTCCGCTTGCGGGGAGGGATTTAGGGAGGGGTTATTCAGACTTACTCGAACAGGCCGTCACGAACAATTGGTGGATCGTGTGGGACATGGCCGCTGGAACGAGTATCGATTTTCACCCCGCGCAAAACGCTGAACTCGCGTCGAAAGTCGTCACCATCGGCAGCGTGTCGGATGTAATGCCCGGATGGCGCGTCGGCTGGATGGCGCTGGGGGGGTCTCAAATGGCCGAAAAACTGCGCGCCTTCAAACAGAGCATGACCATTTGCAGCACCAACGTCTCGCAATGGGCAGCGTTGGAAATGGTGAAATTGGTAATCCAACCATGAACATGACGCTCAATCCCAACATTCCCGAAGCCGTGCGTGCTGTGGCCGCCGATGGTACGAAGCTGCGCTACGCCCTGATGGAAATGGCCGCCGAATATAAAGACGCTATCGCGCTCGGACGCGGCGACCCCGATCTAGCCACGCCGCCACATATTATCACGACTGCCGAACGCGCCATGCGTGACCGCCTCACCGGACGCACACCCGTCGCCGGACTGCCCGAATTGCGCGCAGCCATCGCCCGTAAATTGCAGCGCGAGAACGGCCTCTCCGTCGAGGGCGAAAACATCATCGTCACTACAGGCGGGCAGGAAGCGCTGTTCCTCATCATGCAAGCGCTCATCGACCCCGGCGACGAAATCCTCGTGCCCGATCCGCGCTATACCTCTTACGATGACGCCATCACCAGCGCGGGCGGTCAAATCGTGATGATCGCCACCGACCACAACGACGCTTTCAACCTGCGCCCTGAAGTGGTCGAAGCCGCCATTACGCCCAAAACCAAAGCGCTGCTGATCGTCTCGCCCAGCAACCCAACAGCCGGAATAGTCACTGAGGAACGCCTGCGCCAGATTGCCGACGTTGCCATTCGCCACAACCTGATCGTCATCTCCGACGAGATTTACGAGAAGTTCGTTTACGCGCCCTATCATCATTTCAGCATTGCGTCGCTGCCGGTTATGGCCGAGCGCAGCATCACACTCAACGGCTTCTCGAAAACTTATGCGATGACAGGTTGGCGCGTGGGCTACATCGCCGCGCCCAAGAACGTGATCGACGCGCTAACCCGCGTGAAGGCAGTAACCACCGGCCCCGCCGCGTCAGTATCCCAGTGGGCAGCATTGGCCGCGCTCGAAGCGCCCGAAGCCGACGCCGCAATCCGCGAGTTCCAGCAGATTTACACCGAACGCCGCGCCGTAGCCATGGCCGGCTTGACTGAAATGGGGCTGACGTTCAGCGAACCACGCGGCGCGTTTTTCATCTGGACGAACAGTTCGTCAACGGGCATTCACGCGACGGAGTTATCCTATCTGCTGCTCAAAGAGGGGCGTATCCTGTTGTTTCCCGGCACGGCCTTCGGCGAGAACTGGGGCGGCTATTTACGCATCAGCCTGCTGCAACCGTCAGACGTGCTGCAAGAAGCGTGGCAGCGCATGAAGCCGATCATCGAACGCTACCGCGTCAACAACAGCAGCACGTAGGGGCGTTCAATTGAACGCCCGTATCAAAGGGCGACGCATGCGTCGCCCCTACAAAATATTGTTTGTGTAGGGGCAAGGCATGCCTTGCCCTCACAGTGAATAACAACGAGGCTTACCAACCATGTCCACACTCACCGTAGGAACAGCCAGCGCGGCCCCCGGCACACGGGCGCGCGGTGTCATCCATGTGACCAACCTTCCCGGCGGGCGAGCGCTCGAAATTCCGGTGATCGTCATCAACGGCGCGCAAGAAGGCCCCTGCGTGTGGGTCGATGCGGTCATTCATGGCGACGAACCGGAAGGGACGTTGTGCTGTCACATGGTCGATAAAGACCTCGACCCCGCCACGATGCGCGGCTCGGTTGTCCTCGTGCCTGTGCTGAATGTGCCCGCGTTCGAGGCAGCGCAGCGTGGCAACCCGCTCGACACATTCAGCTACGATCTCAACCGCATCTATCCCGGCAAAGCCGACGGCTACCTGACCGAACGCCTCGCACACACCCACAGCCAATGGCTGCGTGATGTTGCAACTTATGAGATTTCGATACACTCTGGCGGCTCGCACTCCTACTTATCGGAGACCATCTTCGCCACCACCGACGATGCCGCGATTGAACTGGCGAAGGCCATGGGCGAAGGTTGGGGCTTGATCCTCAAGAGCTTCCTGCCGAAGGGCAGCCCGCCCGCCGTGATGTTTGAGGCTGGCAAGCAGGGCATCACCGTTGAATTGGGCGGGCGTCCGGCCACGTCGCCGATGGAATTTAACCGCGTCGGGCGCGTGTTGGCCGCAGGTGTGATGAACGTCCTCAAGCACTATAAGATCATCGACGGTGAGCCAACTTATGCGGACAAGTGGCTGACAGGTGTTCAACATGCACTGCTTGCGCCCGTGAGCGGCATGTTCCTGCCTGACCCGATGATCGAATGTCAGAAGCCGATGAAGCAGGGCGACTTAATTGCGCGCATCGTAGATGTTTACGGTGACGTGTTAGCCGAACTGAATGCGCCAACCGACGGCATGATCTTCGGCTTACGCGCGCTGCCCAACGTGCAAACGGGCGATTGGTGCTGCTTCTACGCCGAGATACAAGGCGAGCTTTAATTGTCAAATTCGGGCGACGCATGCGTCGCCCCTACAAAATATTGTTTGTGTAGGGGCAAGGCATGCCTTGCCCTATCGAACAAAAGGTAACGCATGTCTCTACCAACTGAACTCGTCCCGCTGCTGCAAGCGCTGGTACGCATCCCGTCGCCCAACCCGCCGGGAGATACCCGCGACGTTGCGGCCTTCATTGCCGAATGGATGCGGGCGATAACGCTTGGCGCAGATGTCAAAACACTCGCGCCAGAAGATAAGCCGGAAGCGGTCAGCGTGATAGCCACCGTCGGTCAAGGGCATCCGATTGTGCTGGTTCACGCTCATATTGACACTGTACCCATCGCCCAACAAGAAGCCCGCCGTTGGAGCGTTGACCCCTACGCCGCCGAAATCCGCGCTAACCGCGT
>JACMMD010001031.1 GCA_014379235.1 Anaerolineae bacterium | reverse complement strand
GACATTGCGCTGCATCAACGCGAACGTGAAAATCTGCTCGTCGCAGAGATTCCATTCCTCAAGCCGATAGAAAGTATGGACATCGACGAGCTTGTTCGCCTGCCTGACCGCGACAGTATCGACTCTACCAGCCTGATCGTTGACGATGATGCGTCCGACCTGATTGGACTGCCTTCAGTGGACAGCCTCAATATGGATGTGCTGCTTTGGGACGATGATACGCAGCGCAACCGCGCTATCTCCACCGCTGACATTGCCGCCGCCGACAATGGCGTTGTCGATGACAGTGATTCCGTGTTCAGAAGCAAAGCCAGCGACCTCGCCAACAACGGCTACTCGATTTTCGATGAACCCGCTTCTAGCGAACCTGAGCTGATTGCTGAACCTACCTTTCTCGAAGACGATACACAGCGCAACCGCGCTATCAGCGACGCCGACATCGCCGCCAGCGATATTGTGGCCGCAACAGTTGCCGCCGCCGAAACGCTTGAATCTACAGAGGCTGAAAGCAGCTACATCGCGGATACCGATCACGGTCATCACGTTGAAGAAATCGACCAGTCGGAACAGCCCGCCGACTCTGATGCGTGGAGCGAAGACCCACCCGCGCCTGCGGATGGGCTGGATGAGACGCCTGTAGACTCTGCTGCCGAAGCCAGCGAGGATATCGAGGACGTTCCAGCAGATACATCGCCTTCCGACGACGAAATCGCCAGCGAAAGTAACGTGTCAACAACCGATGATTCTGACCCGGAGGAGCGTTAGCCCTCTAGCCGGAGAATTTATTCTCTGGTGGCTATCGGAGATTAAAATCACTGACAGTCAGCGACCTTCAATTTCACTTCTACCGTCGCTATAATGACAATCGAACGTTTCTATCGTAATCGCTTGAGTTAGGTCGTTACAGCCTATGATGTACACAGGCAGTATCTGGCGACGCTTTGATTTTGTTTTGTTCGGCACAACCCTGCTGCTGATTATCTTCGGCATCATGATGATCGCCAGCGCCACCACCAACGCTATTGACCCTGACCTGATTAGCCGTGTCCCTGACCAAATCCTCTATGCGGTGATCGGCCTTGTGCTGGTTTTCGTGCTGACGGCGGTAGACTATCGACTGCTCGGCGGCGTCCATAACTGGCTGTACTTGCTCATTCTTGGACTGCTGGTGCTGGTGTTAGCGCTCGGTGTCGTTGGTGAGGCGGGCGCGCAGCGCTGGATTAACGTTGGTATTCGCATCCAGCCTTCGGAAATCGGTAAGATCGTTATCATCATCACGCTCGGTCAACTGCTTTCGACGCAGTATCAGAACATGAACAGCTTCATGACCGTAATCATCTCGCTGGTACATGTCGCTATCCCTGCGTCGCTGGTGTTTATCCAGCCCAATCTCGGCACGACGATTGTGTTCGGCATCATCTGGTTTTCGATGGCATGGGCGGCGGGACTCAAGCTGCGGCATATCGGCTTCATGGTGCTGACGCTGCTCATCATTGCCCCTGTTGCCTTTACCCAGTTGGAAGATTACCAGAAGGGGCGCATCATCACCTTCCTGCTGCCAGACAGCGACCCCGACGCGCAGTTCAACATTCGCCAAGCGCTCATCAGTATCGGCAACGGCGGCTTAAGCGGCTTAGGTTATGCCAATGGTACACAGAGCCAACTTCGTTTCTTGCGCGTGCGCCACACCGACTTCATTTTTAGCGTCATCGCGGAAGAATTCGGTTTCCTCGGCGGCGTGGTCGTCATGATCGCGCTGGCAATTATCATCCTGCGTATCTTGAAGGGTGCGCGCACCGCGTCCGACCCGTTGGGCAGTCTGATTTGTTACGGCGTGGCCGCGATTATCTTTTTTCAAACAACCGTCTCGATTGGTATGAACCTGAATCTGATTCCGGTAACCGGATTGACGCTGCCGTTTATCAGTTCCGGCGGCACATCTCTGCTGTCGATGCTGGCCGGCATCGGCTTGGCCGAAAGCGTCATCGTCCGCAGGCGGCGAATTGCTTAATCACCGTATCGAGTACGGCGTGTTGTACTCTGTACTCGGTACTTTATACCCTGTACTGAATTTTAGAGGAGTTCCTTTTGTCCACCACCCCCTTTTCCGACGTGCGCGTCCGCTTCGCGCCAAGCCCGACTGGCCCGATGCACATCGGCGGCGCACGGACGGCCTTGTTCAACTGGCTGTTCGCTCGACACAACGGCGGCAAATTTATCCTGCGTATCGAGGACACCGATCAGAAGCGCTTCGACCCCAACGCGCTCGATCAAATCACGGGCGCATTGCGCTGGCTGGGACTCGATTGGGACGAAGGCCCCGAAGTCGGCGGACCTTATGGCCCTTACGTCCAGTCTGAACGTCTCGACCTCTATCACCAGTGGGCCAATTGGCTGCTCGAACATGATAAGGCTTACAAATGCTTCTGTACGCCTGAGCGTTTAGAGCAAGTCAACAAAGAGAAAGAGGCGCGCAAAGAACCGCCGGGTTATGACCGCCACTGTCGCTACCTATCGCGGGATGAAGTGGCACAGAACGAAGCTGAAGGTAAGAGCTACATCGTGCGCTTCAAAATGCCGCTCGAAGGCGAAACCACCGTCTATGACCTCATTCGCGGTGATGTGACTTTCGACAATTCGACGCTGCAAGACCTCGTGCTGCTTAAGTCTGACGGCTACCCGACGTACCATCTGGCGAACGTCGTGGACGATCATTTGATGCACATCACGCACATCCTTCGCGCTAACGAATGGCTGTCATCCGCGCCGCTGCACTACCAGCTTTATCAGGCGTTCGGCTGGCCCATGCCTGCGATTGCTCACTTGCCGGTTTTGCTCAACCCCAACGGTAAGGGCAAACTCAGCAAGCGCAGCACGGGTTTCACCGAAGGCGGGCAAAAGGTGCTGGTGCTGGTCAAAGAGTTTCAGGAAGCGGGCTATCTTCCCGAAGCAGTGGTCAACTTCTTGACCAACGTCGGCTGGTCGTTTGGCGACGAGCGCGAAGTGTTCACCGTCGAAGAGTCCATCGAGCGCTTCGACATCACCAAAGTGCAGGCAGCCAACAGCGCCTTCCCGATGGAAAAACTCGATTGGCTGAACGGCGTTTACATCCGCGAGAAGCTGTCGCCGGAAGAACTCGCCGCCCGCTTGAAGCCTGTGTTAGAGCGACATGGACTCACAGTAGACGACGACTTGCTGCGGCATGTCGTGCCGCTGGTGCAGATTCGCCTCAAGTCACCGGAAGACATCGTTGAACTAGCCGGCTTCTTCTTCCGTGATGACTTCACACCCGCGCCGCCGCAAGAATTGATCCAAAAGAAGATGGACGCCGCACAAACCAGAGCCGCGCTCGAACGCACCTATGAGAAACTCGCGGCGATGGACGAGTTTGAACACGACAGAATGGACGCTGAACTGCGCCCACTGGCCGAAGAACTCGGCTTGAGCGCAGGTCAATTGTTTGGCGCGCTGCGTGTGGCCATCACCGCGCAAGCAGTGGCAACGCCATTGTTTGAGACCATGATGATTCTGGGCAAAGAGACTACACTCGCTCGTATTAAGCAGGCAATAGATAGTCTCAACATTTTGGTGAACGAGGCTTGAAATCGCGCAGTGGCAATGCTACAATGCCTCGGCATAGTGGGGGATAGTTCAACGGCAGAACAACGGGTTCTGGCCCCGTCGATCTTGGTTCGAATCCAGGTCCCCCAGCACACAAAGACCGATAGCTATTTTTCTATCGGTCTTTGTTTTTAGTTGCCGCCAACAAACAGCATTTTGTTTCGGAGCGTCCTCGCTCACGATAAACTTGACACCAATTGGATCGCCAGACGCTATTTAGCGTAAGAAGGGACAAGAACTGCAATGCCAGATAGTGACATCGAAAAGAGTGGCAGCGGCGAATCCACCGCTGCCAGCGCTCCCCGCTCCCACTTCATCCGTGAAATCATTGAAGAAGACAACCGCACGGGCAAGTTCGGACAAAAAGTACATACCCGCTTCCCACCCGAACCCAACGGCTATCTACACATCGGCCACGCCAAGTCGATCTGCTTGAACTTCGGTGTCGCGGCGGATTTCGGCGGGCAGTGCAACTTGCGCTTTGACGACACGAACCCCACTAAAGAAGAGGTCGAATACGTCGATTCGATTCAAGAGGATGTGCGCTGGTTGGGCTTCGATTGGGAAGACCGCCTGTTTTATGCGTCGGACTATTTCGACCAGCTTTACGCATGGGCAGTGCAGTTAATTAAATCCGGTAATGCTTACGTCGATCATCTCAGCGCCGACGAAATCCGTGAGCATCGCGGCACACTCACCAGCCCCGGCAAAGACAGCCCTTATCGCACCCGTTCGGTTGAAGAAAATCTCGACCTGTTCGAGCGGATGCGCGCTGGCGAATTCAAAGATGGCGAATGTGTTCTGCGCGCCAAAGTGGATATGTCTTCACCCAACGTGACCATGCGCGACCCTGTAATGTATCGCATTCTCCACGCTGAACATCATCGCACGGGCGATAAGTGGTGCATCTACCCGATGTACGACTACGCGCACGGCCAGTCAGACTCGATTGAAGGCGTGACCCATTCGCTGTGTACGCTGGAATTTGCCGACCATCGCCCGCTTTACAATTGGTATCTCGACCAGTTGGGCATCTATCATCCTGAACAAACCGAGTTCGCCCGTCTCAACCTCAACTACACCATTTTGAGCAAGCGCAAGCTGATCCGACTGGTGCAGGAAAATCATGTTAGCGGCTGGGACGACCCGCGTATGCCGACTATTTCCGGCCTGCGTCGGCGCGGCTATACGCCCGAATCCATCCGCAGCTTCTGTGAGATGATCGGCGTGGCCAAAAGCAACAGCGAAGCCGAAATAGGTATGCTGGAGTACTGCGTCCGTCAAGATTTGAACAAGACTGCCCCGCGTGTGATGGCTGTGTTGAAGCCACTGCGTGTCGTCATCGACAATTATCCCGAAGACCAAACCGAAGAACTCGATGCCGTGAACAACCCCGAAGACCCTGACGCTGGCTCGCGTAAAGTGCCGTTCTCGCGTGTGCTGTATATCGAGCAGGACGACTTCATGGAAGAGCCGCCG
>JACMMD010001030.1 GCA_014379235.1 Anaerolineae bacterium | reverse complement strand
GGGCGGCCACATATCGCCACCAACATATTTGAAAATATGTTCGCACCAACCTTGCCATGTCAATTTTAATGGAATTTCAGTACGAGACTTTCCGCCATCTACGCTGTGAAATATACGGATTTTTTGCACCTGACCGTTCCGACCTCTGCCGGTGATATCTTCCAGAAGAAGGTCGTAATACTCATGTTCGCTCACCTCGCAACGCATCGGTATGCTCGGCCATTGATTTTTTTTCGGATCAGCATCCATTAACGAATCCACGATGTCACTCCTTTGTAGGCACTGCCAGCCGCATAAGCTCCAGCATGTGAACCCGCCACACCCCCAACGATCCCACCTACAGCTCCGGCCGCGAGAATGCCCCATCCAATCGGATTACTACCTAGCGCGACTGCGAGCGCAACCCCGCCGGCCATCCCCCAACTGGCGCCGTACCACCCACCGGCCCATGTTCCAGCCTCCTGTGCAACAACGTATGGTCGGTTTGCCGACGAAGCGTTCATGACGTTGGTGGCCGATGAATAGGCACCGTAACCAACTCCGATAGGCCCCAGAACCTTGGTAAATGTCCCGAGTCCGTTGACATATCCATTTGAACTACCGACGCCTTTCGCCACGCGTGCCGCAACGTCAAATTCAGATGCGCCAGCTGTCGTGTATTTGTTAAAGTAGAATTCCGGCGGCATCGTTTGATCAACCGCCACCGACAAGGCAAGCCCGCCTTTACTTAAACCGGTACGAGCAATGCTTCTGTTATCAATGCGCAGTTGTGACGCATTGTATGCAGCGGCAGTTGCCTTGGCTGGGTTGTTTTCAGCAATTGCTTCCGCAATAGTGACCCTTGCAGCATCTCGTGCGGCCTCATTGGCGGCATGGTAATTCATCCGTCTCTGAGTGTCAGATAGTGACATCGCTGATTGACCAGCCGTGTTTACCGGTCGATTCAGTGCAAATTGAACTGGATCTGGAAACACTTCAATTGGCAACCCTGACGATCCAGAAGGCTGCGCGGTAGCCGCATCAGCCGCATCAGCCGCAAGGAGCGCTTCCCGCGCGAGTTTTCCAGATACGATCACCTGAGGTACATCCGTACCTGGGACTGCGTCGTTGGCCGAACCCATTGCAGGATAGGCGAGAACACGGCCATCAGTGGTTTGAATGACCGGGAACGTATCGCCTTTCGGACTCGTGTACATTTGCTTGCTATACGTCTCGTCATCACCTAACACGCCGGCCGGGTAATCCGCACCTTCTGGATTATCGAACAGGCTGCCTCCACGGGCGATTGTAGGCCATTTGCTGCGAGGATCAGTAGCTGTCGATACAAACCTCTCACCGTTGGCAAGAACGTCGGCCATGACCTCGTCCACCCTCTTATTCATGGCAGCAAGACGTTGTTCGCTCGCCGAAGGACCTCCCAGCTGCGCTGCCAAGCTATTGCCCAACGCATTGCCGAATGCATCTGTAGCGATACGCCCGACGTTGCGGAGTAATTTACTATTCTAACTCTTTTAGCAAAGATCGCATAAAAGCGCGCCGATCAGTAACTTGAGTCTGAAAGACCAATTCCACTCGATCAAACAATTTTTCAAAACCCTCTGTCGGATTATTGAGAAACGAATGGAGTAATTCTTTAAGCCGAGTTTGTGCACTCGGCAAATAGGAACGAAACTCTGGGATAAGCAGTAAATTTGCAGCCTTTGAAACGTCATCGGATCTGTTTGGATCTAGATCCCGCAACGCCACGCAGTCTTCGTCGCTTGCATAGTTAACATCAAAAACCTTGATTAAACTGAGTAAATCAAATATTTCTTTTCCTGAATTCATTTATTGCCCCCATATCGGAAATGCGGTATTAACGTTCCCTTGGCGGAACCAAACCTGCGCAGAGTATGACTGCCCATAGGTCAACGAAGTCTTTTTATAACCTTCACCGATTAAATAGTTGAAGTTAATTGGCCGCTCAGCAAGTGTTGCATCACCTGTCAGTCGGTAAATGTTCTGTGCACGATCAATTGCATTCATCTGATCTCTATTGCTTAGGAACCGAGTAGCCGACGAAGGTATTTTCGCGCTTCCATTCGCATATGTCTCGACTATCCCTGTAGACGGATTTGCACCGTATTGTGCTCGCTCCAGCTGCGACTGTAAGGTTGTTTGTGCTCCATGTTTTTCTAAGAAATGCGCGCCTGGAATCGATGATTCGATTTCTTGTAGACGACGATACGCATTACCTTCCGCTAGTTGATCAAGTCGAACCCCTCGTTGCTCAATCGTCATATAAGCGTACTTCGCGCGCAATGCCTCTCCTGCACTAACTGTCCTTACCCCTACATCACTGCCGAAATTTATTGCGCCGGCTTGGTTTGCGGGACTATAGCGTCCGGCAGACGGAGCCCATAGAGCAGGGATCTCTGTATTGTATAGTGCCGATCCAGCGGCGGCAGCCCCTCTTGTAACAAGCGGAGACAGGGCTTGGGCCGTCATGCCGCTGAACTCCTGCACGCCATTGTCGTATTCAAATAGTCGCCCTGTGACCCGTTCATACTTGGCGAACATTTGATCAGACCAGTCTGTATTGAATTTCGAAACGACCCCAGCAATGGCATAGCCGCTCATGCGGTAAGCAAACGCTGCAGTTTCGGGGATAAGGTTATTCAGCCCTTTTGCTGCTCCGACTGTTATATCAGTTAAGAGTTGCACAGCGTTTACACTCGGACTGCCGGCGGCATAAGCCATCTGTTCGGTTACGTCAAAGGCGATCTGCTGATCCTGCGTCCATCTGGTCTCCCGCATAGCCTGGGTTCGGATCAGTTGCTTGAGCAAGGGTTGATCACCTCCTGAGCCACCGAAATCCGAGCCGTCAAGCATGCCCGAATAATCAGGCGTTCCCGAGTCTGAGGACTTGCTACCATAGGAGCCGCGCAAACCGAACGGGTTGGCCTCCCGCGCTGCGACAGCGTCGCTAAAGGACACGCCGCTGGCGCCCGGCGTTGTTGCTGCTGATTTTTCAGCGCCGCCGCCCCAATTCGCGCTGGCCAAGCTATTCCCCAACGCATTGCCGAACGCATCTGTGGCGATTCGTGGGTGCCAGGACGAGCAACGTTATTTTAAGGCTGAACGTCACTAACCTCTAACAACGGCAGCTCAATCTTGCCCTTGATGATCCAGCCCAATATAGATCGTGGCGAAGTAAACTCGATCTCCGATTAGCTTTCTTTTGGGCAAGTTGAAATACGGATTTCTAGCGATCTCTAAATTTACCCGCTCCCGTCCGTTTCTCCAAGTCGCAACGCGTACACGCTTCAACCCAGTGGCCAGTTTTGGATCAAGAAACGCCTTTCTTAGTTCGTCCATTGAAGAAAAAGAAACGCTCAACTCCCCAGAGTATAAATGCATGCGAGGATCGGTGTCTCTTCTCCAGCCAGACTTATCTAGCACCGCAATAACGCTGTTCGACCAGCGCAGGGCATCATCCAGGTACATGAGACTTGCCGATGGCCGGTCGTCCACATGATGTAATTTTCCGTTGATCGCTTGCATCGAAATCGAGTGCAAGTCAGGCAAGACAAAATCTAGCTTTCCACTCACTACCTTCAAGTCATGAGAAATATCATCATGGTACTCTGCGTACCCATCCCCATTGGAAGACGGCGCAAACTTCAAGAAAATTTGCGAAGATTCCTCAAGGTCGCCGATGGGCATGCCTATCGACGTGATGATCATCGCGGAGGCGCCATTCTCATGCTTTCTCTGGTAACAGTACCAACTGGTGATGCTCAGCAGTAGTACTGCTGTCGCCAATATTAAAAATTGTTTTATCTTCAAACATAACCTCTATTTTCCGTTTTTAAAGAAAGGTGAAAGCATAGGTGATATCTTGAAAAGATTCGCTGGGTTTCTCATTAAATCAATATTATGGCGTACCGTCGAGCTACTGGCCGCATCGTAGTACTTACTGGAAAACGTGTCTAGCGCCTTGCTAGCATATTCCCATCTCTCGCTAAAATTAGAGACATTGATATTGGGATTTGGAGGTGTGATCGTGAACGACCCACGCTGACCCTTTTCGCCAATTTGTACGTTCAGCTCCTGAAGTCGCGAGCTGGAAACGCCATTCGCCAACGAACCGATGTTTAGTAGGGCATGATCATACATAGGTTGAAGGATATCTCGCTGTTCATGGTAAAGCATCTGTTTCGCAGCCACCGACTGGAGACGTGCGCGCTCACCGAGATCGCTGGTTTGCGTACTCTTCTGAAGAGTCTGGAACGCTTCGACCATGGAGTTTGGCATGTCAATGTCCGCTGCGATGTTCAACAGATTATTGATGCCCTTCTGTTGGTAAAAGCGCAAGTACGGCGCGATGTCTTCAAATACTGCACGATTGCCATCTGCAACATAGTTAAACATTATTCCGGGAAGCGACGATGCATCAA
The DNA here is from genome assembly GCA_014379235.1 of Anaerolineae bacterium. Classification (GTDB taxonomy): domain Bacteria; phylum Chloroflexota; class Anaerolineae; order Aggregatilineales; family Phototrophicaceae; genus JACMMD01. The sequence continues at coordinate 1,555 of JACMMD010001030.1, read as the reverse complement.
GTCCTAGCCGACCCTCTGGGATAGGGCTGGAATAGGGGTCATTACCTCCGCCGACCGGGCCACGCAATGACATCAATGCAAATTTGTTCAGTGAGGCACGGACCTCGTTCGATGCAAACGGAGCCAGTCCGGTCCATCCAAGCTCCGGGTTTGCCATATTAATTTCGGCATAGGTCGTGATGTAAATAGAGTTTTGTTCCAGTCCTTTGCCAAAAATATCGTCGCCGTATTTAGCGCTCAGCCGACGGTCGACATTCAGCACCTCGTCGCGGATATCACGGAAGGACGCTATTAGACTACGCTTGGACATCGGTGATTTGGAACTGGTAACGGCCGAGGCCATCATCGAATCCAGGCTGTCAGTCGAAAGCGATCTGGCTTCCGGGTCAAAGTCAAGATAGGTTTCGCTTCGGCGCACTCGGTCTATTGTCAAGTTGCTGAGTTCAACAACCGTCGAAACACCAGTGTCTTGTGAACGAGACAACCAGGCCGTCTTTTCAATATTCACATCTTCTCTACCGGATTGCATCTGACTCTCGGCAATCCTGGATTGGACAGAATAGTCGTTGATTGTCTCGGCCAAGCTGCTCCCCAGTGCATTGCCGAATGCATCTGTGGCAATCCGCGCCATTTCGATCTTACCACCTCTGGCAAGGGCAACTGTAGTGCCAGCGGCGATGCCTGACAGTGTACCTCGCGCAAGATCGGCAAAGCTACCGAGTTTGTCGAAGATAGGCATCCCCTTCAATGCCGCGCCCGCCATCGTGCCTGCGGCAGCACCGGCTGCCGAAGCGGCCGTATTGCGCCAACTGAACCCGCTCTGCAGCCCGGTGGCCATGCCAACGCCTTGCGCCATAGCGTTGCTGACAACTGCTCGGGCGATTGCTCCCTTCGTACCTTCTGTGGCAAGTGTGCCCCCCATTTGGCCCGCTAGCTGATTGGCGCCGCCAGACATGCCGCCCGCAATGGCCGACAAGGCCACGGCTTTCCAGCTGAAACCGTTCTGTGCGCCGATGGCGTTCCCCACTACTTGGCTGGCGACCGAGCCTGCCGCAGCTGCTAGTGCGCCATTGATAACGCCGATGCCGGCGGCACCGGTCGTTGTCAAGGCGCCCGCTCCAAGACTCATTGCGGTGCTGAAGCTGCTGGCCGCCGCGCCGGATAGAACACCGGCAGAATAGATAGTGACGACGATTGCCACGGCAATCATGACGATCTGTCCCATGGCGCCGCAGCCGCCGCCCTGGCCCGGTGCCTGCATCGCCGGCGTGGTGCTGCCGACGATGTCCGCAGCGTTGTAGGGCTTGAAGGTGTCGGCGTCGTTGTGCACGGTGTTGACGCGCACAGGCACGCGCAGCACCTGGCCAACCTGCAGCTCGGCGGCGCTGTCCAGACGGTTGGCGTCGGCGATCAGGTACCACAGCTTGCTATCCCCCCATACGGCCTGCGCGATACCCTGCAACGTTTCGCCTGCACCCTGCACCACGTAGGCGCCCGGCGCTGCGGCGGCGGTGATGCTGGCCGCTTGGTAGGTTGTGCCGAGCACGGTCTTGCC
>JACMMD010001029.1 GCA_014379235.1 Anaerolineae bacterium | reverse complement strand
TGGTCGTCCGCCGAACAGCCAGCCAAGCGCAAACATGACGACCACGCTCAAAGCCAGCAGTGTCGTAGATGCCAAACGTGCCACAACCAGCAGCGCTTCGCCGGGAATGCGGCCATCGTTCATGTTGACCGCGAACGGCTGACTCCAGCGCCACGAGCCGCGCGGAAATTGGCTTTCGGGAAGGCCGGAAATGTGCCACGCGAAGCCGATGATGTAAGCGTGAAGCGGCGCGTCGATCAGGCGCAGTTGATCGGTGAAGGTGCGGAAGTCGCCATTTTCATCGAGGATGTGAGTCAGTTCATCGGGGCGATGGTCGATGAAGGCGGTGATAGTGTCGTGGCTCAAGAAGATGTGGTTGTTCTCGTCGGCGTGATAGTCAATATACGGGATGCCGAGAAATAAATACAATGCCAACGCTAACCACCATGCGCCATCCAGCAAGAGAAAACGTGAAAATTTAAGCGCGGCCATAGATCACTTAAATCGGGTTGACGCGGCGTGAACTGCGGACGGACTGTACATGATAGATCAAGGTGTGCAAACCCATGCCAGCTAACAGGGTCATCGGTGGAACAGCCAGTATATAGTAGCGCTGCCAATGCAGCGGACTCAACACCAAGTTCACGGCAAAAGCCAGCGCGAAAACCGCCAGCCCTAGACTTAACGCCGACGAATAGGATGGGGGACACAGCCGCCTCGACACGGCTGCTAGCGCGCCGAGCAAGGCTGCTATCGTGAGTATTCCACCAACAACGTTCCCCAACGGCACACCCGCTAAGGCGGATGCTCGATAATTGGTTTCCATCAAAAGCGTTTCGGCGCGGGTACCGAGGGAAATCGTCTCGATGAAGGCGGCGGTTAATGCATACTCGATGCGTTCTTGAATAGTCGGCTGATAATTTTCCGTCTGCGCTTGATCCCGGATGCTGTCGCGGCGTTCGACGTACAACAGCCGCAGCCGTGCGGAGGTATCAACCCACAGCACAGGTGTCAGCACGAAGACCAGAACAATAGACAGAATGCCTGCACCGATCAGCTTCGGCGTTATCGCCAGCGCGCCGCGCCAATCCCGCCGCGATAACTCACCAACGAATATCCACGCCACCGCCGCGCCGATGAATACAAGGCTGCTGTGTTTGCTGGCGACAGCGAGTCCACAGGTCAGCCCGAACGTCAGCCACCATACGATGCTGACAGACTCGCCGCGTTCTCGCTTGCGGCTGATGAGGGCGGCAACCAGAATCGTCAGCAGCCCGAACATCAGCAGCGGCGCTTCGTGCATGGCGCGCCGCGCATGAAACAGAATGAGGGGATTCAGCGCATACAGTCCACTCGCAAAATAGGCGAACGGGCGCTTGCCAAACAACCAGCCAAGCGCGAACATGACCACGACACTGCCAAAAAGCAGTACGGTTGAGGCAAACCGTTCCGTATAGAGCAACCGATCAGATGGCATCGCACCGCGTTCGACGTTGCTCTGCCAGTCCATACCCCAGTTCCAGTTTTCCGGCAGGTCATCGCGGGTCATGCCGGCCACATGCCACGCAAAACCCATTATGTAGCCGTGCAGGGGCGCTTCGATCAGGTGCAGTAGAGCGTTCCAGTCGTAAAGTCTGCCGTTCTCGTCAAAAATGTCCTGTACCTGTTCCGGCGAATGCTCGATGAAGACTGCGGCATAGTCGTCGGTCATAAAGATATGGGTTATTTCGTCGGGGTGAACGCTGATATGTGGAATACCCGCGAACAGGTACACGGCAAGGCACAACAGCCATGCCGTGTCCAAATACGCGATGTTAAATTTTGACCTGAATCGCATGGCGCACGAAATCCTGCTCGCGCAATTCGTTTAGCACAGCGTCGGGGATGGGTTGATCGAGGGTGAGAACGGTGAGCGTATTGCCGCCCACTTTGACGCGGCCCGTGTGCCAGCTACCGATATTGACATTGTTGGTCGCCATCAATGT
>JACMMD010001028.1 GCA_014379235.1 Anaerolineae bacterium | reverse complement strand
GACGATGTTGGTCGCGCCAAGTGCCAGCGAATCGCGCAGAATAGTGTCAACGTCGGCGGGAAGCGCGTTCAAGTTTGCGGTGGCGTTATCGCCTGATGTTGGCTGAACAGTGCCGACGAGAATGGTGTTAAACGAGAACGGCACGTCAATCGCGTGAACCGTCGGAAAGACTTGCAGTAGGGTCGCGTTGAGCGCGTCTACAAGGCGGCGATCCGTCAAGGTACGCCCGACGTTGATGGCGACTACTCCATCATCGCTGAGATGATCGCGGACTTCTTGAAAAAACTCGACAGTAGTCAGGTGAAAGGGAATGTAGGGCGGACGATAGGCGTCGATGGCGATGATGCTGTAGCGTGTCGTAAGCTGGTTGAGGATGTAGCGCCCGTCCTCAGCATAGACGGTGAGGCTGGGCATGTCTTGATCGTTCATCTGGAAGTATTGCGCGGCGGCGTCGACAATGCCGGGGTCGATTTCGATGCCGTCGATGGGGATGTCGCCGTAAATTTTCGTATACTGACGTGCGATTGTGCCAGCGGCGAGGCCGATGATGGCAAGGGACTCAACATCGTCGGGCGTGTGAGGCGGCGCGTTGAAGTAGGGCGCGGCGAGGAACACATCCCATGTACGCCCATAATAATAAATGTCGGGATGCCATTGGCTGTGGATTCCCTGTCCCTCGTTGAGGAACAGATAGCGGTAGCCGTTAGGGTCTTCCTGCACTTGAATGTAGTTGTAGGCGCTTTCGTCCTCATACAGCAGGGTGAAGCCCGGAGTTGTCGGCGCACGCAGCGGCCCGTTAAGCATGAATACGGATAGAACCGCGATCACCAGCGGCATCCACAGCCAGATCAGCGCTCGTATGCCGATCTGTCGCCACAGACCGATCAAGCCGACGACGTACAAAATCCCCGAAAACAGCAGAAATGTGCGAAATGTGCCGAGTTCGGGAATCAGCAGCAGCACGGGTAGAAATGTGCCGACAAGGCTGCCGAGTGTGCTGATGGCCGACATGCGCCCCGAAACTTTGCCAGCACTGATGACATCCTTGACTGCGAGACGAAAGGCAAACGGCGATACGCAACCGAGCAGTGTTACTGGAGCGGCGAACAACACCAGCACAGCAATAAACGATTGCAGCGCTAGGTTCGCGTCAACACCGATAACGGCGTTGGATGCGCCTGTGAGAATAGGTCGAGAGGCGAGGGGCATGAGGGCGCTCAGGAATGCGCCCCACAGCAAGATGCGATAAAAGGTGGTGAAGTGCGGCGAACGATCTGCCCAACGGCCACCGACGAAGTAGCCCACTGTTAAGTACAACAAGATGAGGCCGATAATATTAGCCCAGATGAGATTACTCGTGCCGAAAATGGGACTGAGCAAACGCGATGCCGAAAGCTCGACGGCAAGCGTGGTCATGCCACTGACGAAAACCGCCAGATAGAGATACAGATTGCGCGAAGCAGGGCGTTCGGACGCTGGTGCGGTGGGTGTGTTAGTAAGCAAGATTGATCTTTCGCGGTCTTGAGTTCGTGATTATCTTAATCGACAATAATCGTCTGGTGAAGGGGGCGAGTAACAATGACGCTAGGTTTAGAGATTCGTCGGGCAGCGCTGGACGATGCGGCAGAGATCGCACGGGTGAATAACTCGGTGTGGGTTGGTGATGATCTTAAGCGGGAGGTGATCGCAAAAGCGATGCAGCTGCCGGGGCATGTCGGGCATGTGGCTGTTGTCGATGGCGCGATAGTCGGCTTTGTTGACAGCTTTATGACACCCACTGAAAACGGTGATCTACGTTGGGAAGTCAATTTGATCGGTGTTCTGGCAGATTATCGCGGGCGGGGCCTTGCGAAGGCGCTGGTGTTCGCCAGCAACGAAGCGGGACGAGAGTTGGGCGGTTCATGGGCGCGGGCGTGGATCAAGGTCGATAATGTGGCCAGCCAGCAGACGTTCACATCCTGCGGCTATCAAGTACACGAAGAGCCGTGTGATATATACGTTGCATTTGGTGTTGTTCCCGCGAAGTACAGCGGCCAAACAATGGCTATGCCGCCTCAAACCCATGTGATTCCGGTTGTCACGTTTCAGTATTATGGCATCTGGTTGGAAGGCGAACTTCTACCGGAGACGTTTGCGTCTGGTCAGGCGATGCGCGTCAACAAGGAAGGGATGATCGCCGGGGCAGTCATCCCTATCAGCCAAACAGATGAGATTCAAGCAGCTATCGACGCAGGCTATGGTCTAATAAACCGCTACCAATGGTGGCATATCGCGCTCGTGTGATTCGCCGAAGCGCGTGGCGCTGAATAGGCTGATGTCGTGTTCGGTGTGAGCGTTGATGGCCAGATCGGCCAAGATGCTGCCGATTAAGGTGCTGAACTTGAAGCCGTGCCCTGAACAGGCCGAACTCACGACGACATGCGAATACGCCGGATGCAGGTCGATGATGAAATGCTCGTCGGGCGTCATGGTGTAAATGCAGGCATGGGTATCGCCAACAGGGGCATCCGCCGCGCCGGGAATGTGCTTGCGGGCAAAGGCGCGGGCCATTTCAACTTCTTCGTCGTAGGGCGTGTAGTTGATCTGCGAAGGGTCATTGACGGCTCTACCGCCGTGCGTGGCGATCTTAACGCCTATCCCGTCGGCATCGGGCAAGCCATAGCCCATATGGGCGTATTGGCTGAAAGTGTGCGCGATGTAGCAGGGGAAGCGCCCCGGCTGATAGTCGGCGCTGTTCTCTGGTTGGAAGAATACGGGCTGAGTACGCAACGGCATGAGCGGCAGATTGAGATCGAGCGTCTCGAACATCGCGCCAGCCCATGCGCCCGTTGCGATGACCAACTTGGCTGACGTGTAGGAGTCAGTGCGCGTGTGAACTTCCACGCTGTCAGAGCGAATGGTCAGGTTGACGACAGGCGAGTTATCAATTACTGCTGCGCCGTGCTGCTTTGCAAGGCGAACGTGCGCCAGCACGCAGCGGGTAGCGGCCATCATGCCAGTTTCTTCCTGATAAAGAATCAGCCAATCATCAGGGAAGCGGAACTGCGGGAAACGCTTGGATGCTTCGGCAGACGAGAGGGTCTCGTATTCGATTCCACTGGCGGTCATGGCTATGCCGGTGTCGATCAGGCTCTCCTCGTCCGGTGGGCCGAAGTCGAGGCCGCCTGTGCGCGTATAGAGCTTTTCGTCCGCTTCTTGTTCGAGCGCGAACCACATCGGATAAGCTGCTTTAGAGAGAGCGATATACGCAGGATGGTTATACGAATAGCGAATAATGCGTGAAGAACCGTGTGAACTGCCGCGATCATGCCCGATAGCGAACTGCTCTAACAGCAGAACTCGCTTGCCACGCTGCGCTAGATGATACGCTGCGGCGCTGCCCATCGCGCCCGCGCCGAGAACAATTACGTCGAACGAATTCGAGGTCGCCATCACTTTACCTTTAAGAATTAGAGAGGGCGCTGCGCCAGCGCTGCGGTTAAGTCGTCGTTGCGACGAATGATAATGGTCGGAATTTTTGCAAGGCGTAGCATACCACGCAGTTCGTCGGACGAGGTAGTGCCGCCAAAAGTGGACGGGTCAATCAAGACACACATGGGACGGATACCACGCCGCGAAAGGATTTGGGCTTCACTCACCCATGCAGCATCAAGCGACGAGGTAACGATGATTAATGTTGTTCCGCGTGTGAGATAGGGCGTTTCGAGCGTCAGCATTTGCGAGAGTGTATAGGGCGAAAAACTGCGGGCTACGGCCAGTGTTTGCAGTATACGGTTCATCTGGCGGCTGCCGCGTTCCGGCTGATAGACTTCGCGGTGGGGTACATAGGCGGCAAAACCGAGTGCGCGTTCAAGCTCTATGAAATACTGCGCCAGTGATGCCGTGACCACGACATTATATTCTTCGGTAGATGCTGGAATATCTTGGCTGCTTGGGATAATCGTGCCGTTGCGGCCAGCGCGGATTACGCTGGCATCTTCGACCAGCGAACTGGCGGATAAGTCGGTGAACAGCCAAATATCGACTAACGGGTCGATGTCGAATTCTTTAACCAGCAGCTTGTCTTTACGGGCGCTGCTCGACCAGTGGATGCGGTTGAAGCTGTCGCCGGGAACGTAATCACGCACTCCGGCGGCGTTGGTGGTGACGAAGTGGGCACGGCGGCGCTGTGCTTCTCCACCGGAGAGCATTCCCATCGGTAATTCAAAACGCTCGACGGGAACGGTGGCCGGAAAGACGACAATGCGTGAGGTTGCGGCTAGGCGGCGTGGCGAAAGAAACAGGCCAAACGGGTCGCCACTCACAAGTGTCAGCGGGCCGAGTTGGAACTCGCCGCGCACGAGGCAGGGCGTTTGCACGTACCAGCGATAGCTGCCACGCGGGCCAATAGTCGGAACAACGTGGCTGGCACGATGTCCGGGTAGGTCGGAATGATCGCGGACTTCGAGCCACAGTTTTGGCAGTAGAGAGCGGTTGTTGACAATGAAAGTTTCATCGACGCTGCGCCCGACCTGTGCGCGACGGGCGCGGGTTTTGCGGCTGACAGCGATCCAGCGCACGGACAGCCACGACCACAGGAAAGAGACCACCATCAACCCGCCGAACAGATACGACAGGTTAAAGAAAAAGGCGCGGCCAGTGAACAACCCCGTGAGCAGGCTGAAGATCAGCAGAACGTAAATGGCGTTGCGACGGTTCTGCATGTGGCTTATTGGCGGACGGATGCCCCCGGAACAGGTGTCGCGGCAAGGATATCTTGCGCGATGGTGCGGGACGAAATATCTTTGATACGGGCCGCTGGCCCGACGATAATGCGGTGGGCCAACGTGACCTCTGCCAGCGCTTTCACGTCGTCGGGGATGACGTAATCACGCCCGGCCATGGCTGCGCGAGCCTGTGACGTGCGGAACAACGCCAGTGACCCTCGTGGGCTGCTGCCGAGATAGACATCAGGATGCTGGCGTGAGGCATTCACAAGGTCAACGATGTAGCGCTGGATTTCTTCCGCGACGTAGATTTCGCGTATAGCTTGTTGTGCGCCGAGCAGTTCTTGAACGCTGACAACTTGCGTCAACGTCGAAAGTGGGTGGCGGTACTGCTGGTTGGAAAGCACCGTCAATTCTTCGTGCGGGCTTGGGTAGCCAAGCTGGATACGCATTAAGAAGCGGTCTAGCTGTGCTTCGGGCAGTGGGAACGTGCCTTCGTATTCGATGGGATTCTGCGTGGCCAAAATCAGAAAGGGTTCTTCCATCTTGTAGGTCACGCCATCGACGGTGACTTGGCTTTCTTCCATCGCTTCCAAGAGCGCGGACTGAGTCTTGGGCGTGGCGCGGTTGATCTCGTCCGCTAGAACGATCTGGGCCATGATGGGGCCGGCGCGAAACTCGAACTCGCGGGTTTTTTGATTGAACAGCGAAACGCCCGTGATGTCCGATGGCAGCATATCGGGCGTGAATTGGATACGGTTGAATGTACAGCCGATGGAACGTGACAGCGCTTTGGCCATCATGGTCTTACCAACGCCGGGAATGTCTTCAATCAGGATATGGCCCTGACTCAGTAAACCAAGAACGGTTAGCTTGATCTCATTACGTTTGCCGATAATCACTTGCGCGACGCTTTGGACGATACGTTCGGCAACGCTTTGCACCAGTGTGACTTGACGCTGTTGGGTATCGGCAGGAGCGCGACGTGTTTCTTGCGGATATTCGTAATTGGACATGCGCGTGTTTTCTGGTTATGCCTGTGAGTGGGATTTGCTCAACTTTGGGCGTGTGATGTTCGTGATTGTTATAGCACTGAATAAGAATAATAAGTACAGTATAGCGGAAGTTGTGGCGCTGAGTAGACCGAATATGAGGTTGGCCTACGTACCTAAAGTACCGTGTGGCATGTCCTTATCTTGCCGTAGCAACTGAGCATAGTATAATAGGACAAACAAGTGGCGCACCCGCGCCGAGTATATCACTGTTGCTGTATCCTAGATGGCGAACTTGAGCGATAGATGAACAGCAACCCCCTTTGCGCTGAATAGCCTTGCCCGGACGAAAGACCGGCTGACTTTTTGACAGGAGCAACGACATGGCGAAATCGCGGACTGAACTGATGGTTGACCGTCTGCGCGACCTCCAATCAACAACACCGGAAATCGAGGCTTCTGCGGTGGTCAGTGTTGACGGCCTCATCATGGCATCTTCGCTGCCCGCAGGCGTAGAGGAAGACCGTGTTTCCGCGATGTCTGCGGCGATGCTCTCACTGGGGGAACGTATCTCCGGCGAGTTGGGTCGGGGTTCGCTCGATCAAGTGTACATCAAGGGTAAAAAAGGCTTTGTAATCTTGATGTCCGTTGGTTTGGAAGCGGTGTTGACAACGATGGTACGTGAAGGTGCGAAGCTCGGACTGATTTTTCTGGATATGCGGCGCACAGCGGACGATCTAGAAAAACTGGTTTAAGCGATAGTCGCAGGCGCGTTAGTGACGATGTTGTGGCGGATGTTGTCCGTTATGATGTGAAGTCTTAGCGCGATGTTTTTGTTTGAGTTTGAATTCTATTTTGGCGGGGAGCGTACCGGAACATCGGGTAATCATCTCCCCGTCACGCTTTTAATCAACCGTTCTATAGGATGTGAGTGGGTGAAATGGCTGAACCTAAGTACATCTTCTGTACTGGTGGCGTGGTTAGCTCGGTAGGTAAGGGCGTCACGGCTGCGGCAATCGGGCGTATCTTGAAGGCGCGTGGCCTCAAGGTCGCAATTCAAAAACTTGACCCTTACTTGAACGTAGACCCCGGCACGATGAGTCCTTATCAACATGGCGAGGTCTTTGTCACAGCGGATGGTGCGGAGACCGACCTCGACTTGGGGCATTACGAGCGCTTCACCGATGAACTGCTAACGCGCTCATGCAACGTGACGACGGGACAGCTTTACAGCCACGTCATCGACAAGGAACGACGGGGGGATTATCTCGGCGGGACGATTCAGGTTATCCCGCACATCACCAACGAGATCAAACGCCGGATTGCGATGGTCGCTAAAGAGAGTAGTGCTGATGTCGTGCTGGTCGAAGTTGGCGGCACGGTAGGCGATATCGAGAGCCAGCCGTTCTTAGAAGCGATCCGCCAGATGCGTATGAGCCTTGATCGCAGCGATACCTTGTGCGTTCATGTGACGTATCTACCCTATATCGGCGCTACAGGTGAACTCAAAACGAAGCCCACGCAGCACAGCGTCCGTGAACTGCGCGCAACCGGTATTCATCCGCACGTCATCATTGCGCGCACCGATTACCCTGTCAGCCACGATATCACGAGTAAAATCGCTCAGTTTTGCGACGTAGAGGAAAAAGCGGTTATTGCGTTGGTGACAACCGATTTGCTTTACGAAGTGCCGCTCACGCTTGAAGAAGCGGGCTTAGGCGATTACCTTGTTGAAAAACTCAAGCTAAAAGCCACTAAGCCGAATTTGACCGATTGGCGCAAGATGATTACCCGGATGCGTGCGGCGCAAAAGCCTGTGCGTATCGGCGTGGTTGGCAAGTACATCGAACTGCGCGATGCTTATATGAGTGTCAAAGAGGCGTTGTTTCATGCGGCTGCCTCACATGATCGTAAACTTGAGATCGTGTGGATTAGCTCCGGCGATCTCGAAAAGGGCAAGGGCTGGACGGAACTCGAAAGCGTCGATGGCATTGTTGTCCCCGGCGGGTTTGGCTATCGCGGCGTCGAGGGCAAAGTGATGGCGGCGCGCTTCGCACGAGAAAAGAAAGTGCCCTATCTTGGCTTGTGCTTGGGAATGCAGGTGATGTGCGTCGAGTTTGCCCGCAACGTGTTGGGACTAGAAGACGCGAACAGCACCGAGTTCGATCAAAGCTCGGATCATCCGGTGATCGACCTGATGTTGGAACAACGCGGCGTGACGGATTTGGGCGGCACGATGCGTTTAGGACTATACCCGTGCAAACTGACACCGGGATCGGCAGCGGCCAAAGCTTATAAAGCGCCTGAAATTCAGGAGCGCCATCGCCACCGTTTCGAGTTTAACAATATATACCGCACACCGTTCGAGCAGGCAGGAATGCGCTTTAGCGGCATGAGTCCTGACGGTTTACTGGTGGAAATTTCCGAACTCGAAGATCATCCATTTATGGTCGGCAGTCAGTTCCACCCGGAATTCTTGAGCCGTCCGACAAAAGCCCATCCATTATTCGCCTCGCTGATCGAAGCGACTATCGACCACGAAAAAGAGCGCGCATCTGGCAATAATGGCGCTGCTCCACAGCAGGAAACCCACGCGCGTACCAACGGTCTGCAACATAATGACCACGCAATAACGGAAAAATCGGAATTGAGGAACACCTAATGTCCATCGAATCCTATATTCAAGCGATACCTAAAGTTGACTTACATGTGCGCCTTGAAGGGGCAATGCGTAAGTCCACGTTGATGCTGATCGCGGAACAGAATGAAATTCAGGAGTCGCTTAAGCATTTTAAGGATTGGGTGAGTCTGCTCGATGCTCCGAACTATGATCGACTCGACGAACTAATTCACACGGTGAGTTTGTGGGTGCAAGTGCCGGAAAATTTGACGCGCCTTGTGTATGATCTCGGCACGGATTTGGCTAAACAAAATGTGCGCTATGTGGAAGTGAGCGTCAATCCGACACTCTACGCTGAAAACGGCATCAGTTTCGAGCAGCTTTTAGCGGCAATCAACGATGGCCGTGACCGGGCATTCCGCGCATGGAATATCCGTATGGCATGGGTGTTGACGCTGCCCCGCGCAGAACCGCGCAAGGGTGATGAGATCGCACGATGGGCGAGCGGTGCGGCAGGTTCAAAAGGGGCGATTGTCGCTCTAGGGCTGAATGGCGCTGAGGACGTGCAGCCCGCAGGCCAGTTTGAACGTGCTTTCAAATTTGTCGAAAAGAAAGACCTGCCGCGTGTGGTGCAGGCCGGGGATACACTTGGCGATCAAGGTATCGACGATTCGCTGCTTCTGAACCCGAATCGTATCGTTGGCGGGTTGGCGAATCTGGGACAAGCAACACCGGAAATCATCGGTACGTTTGTCGAGAGGAACATCGGGTTAGGGGTGAGCATGTCGCGGGCACTGCATATGGGGAAGATCAGCAGCTATGCCGATTATCCACTGCGCCATTACTATGACGAAGGGCTGCAAGTGGCGCTCTGTTCGGAGATGCCAAGCCTGTTCAAAACCAACTTATGTGACCAATATCAAGCGGCTGTAGAGCAGTGTGGCCTCTCAATTGATGAGCTGACAGAAATCGCCATGAACGCGATTAATGCCAGTTTCTTGCCCGCCAGCGACAAGGCGACCATGCTGGTTGAATTCGCGGAGTCTTACGAACTCATGCGCGGTCTGCATCTACCAGAAACTGTTAGCAAGTAACAATACCCATATCGAGAATCGAAAAGCGGCGACCCTCGCACTATGAGGGTCGCCGCTTTTTATTTGTGTTTCGTGTCTATCGACAAGGGCAAGGCATCCCTTGCCCCTACCATGACATGATATGCAGATCGCAGACTAGACTTCAGTGAAGTCGCCTTCGACCACGTTTTCGTCGCGGGGCTGTTCGCTGGCGCGTGGGCCGCTGCTGCCACCATGCGCGG
>JACMMD010001027.1 GCA_014379235.1 Anaerolineae bacterium | reverse complement strand
GGCAGCGGCACGATTGTCCAGCAGCTTACCGCTGCTGGCTTACTCGACGACTTCGTTTTCAACCTCACGCCGACGGTTCTGACGCAGGGCAAACCCCAGTTCAAGCAGGACACCAAGGTTGATTTCGAATTGGTGGAGTCAAGGACATTTCCAACGGGTAACGTGATACTGCACTATCAAGTCAAATAGCCCCTCGAAACTGCTCTGATTCAAACATGAGGCATTGCGGTAGGGGCGCGTGCGCTGCGCGCCCCTACTAATGAATCGCTTCCGCAATCGCATAATACAGCGTCAAGAACTTGATGCCCAACAGCCACATATCATGCCGCGCAAACACCCGTTCCGGTGAGGCATGGAATGTGGCTGGCGCATCTTCTGGCAAACAACCAGCCGGATACACGCGGATGATCTCATTGATCGGCAGCCGCAGCGACAGCCAGCGCGTCACGAAATACACACCCTGATCGCCAATGGTCTGCGGTGTGGTCAAGCTGGTGAGCGCAACTCCGTTGTTAACGCCGTTATTCGCGCTGTCCGTCGTTAGCGCTTCGATGCGTAAGATGCTGGTCAAATTACTGAAAGGCAGCGGGAAGGCGATGTTCATGTAAGTGTGCCCCGCATACTGATGGTTGGCGTAGGCCGCTACATACACCGCCTTGCCTGTCTGCTCGTACACTCGCACCCAACCGCGCACATTTTGACGGCCATCCAGCGCGTCGCTCAAAGGCACAATCTCGCTGTGAATGAGCGTCTCGCTGTCTTCGCCTTCGAGCGGAAAGTTCATCTGGCTCAAGGCGGAACTTATGCGCTTATACAACCGTGCCCCGAAGCGAAAACGGATACCCCACACCGGAGTAACTTCTAGGCGATGCTGTGCGGTGTGTTCATAAAAGGCCCTCACCTGCGGGCAAGTTTGCTCAGGGTTGAAATCGTCCCGCGCATAGTCGGATAGGTTGTCTACAATTCCCATCGGTTTGACTTTGGCTGTATCAATCGCGCCGATGCGCTCGAAGAACTGCGGCCCGATTGTCCCTCGTCCTCGCAAGCGGCTGAACGGGATTCCCGGTGCGGCGGTTCGCGCTTGTGGAGCGGCAATCAGCCAGCCGACGATGCCGAGAAAGCTGAAACCGAGCGCGTTGACCCACCCGTGAAAGGTCACCATTGTGTCGAGGCTGACCTGCCACCAACCCGTATAACGCCCGATACCATAAGCCAGCGCGAAGGTCATCGTCAGGAAGAGGCAGCTTGCCGACAGAGCGATAAGTATCTTTGCTAGAACATTGCTCACCGTTCGCACGACGAAAGCCAGCGTCAGAACCGCCAGTGATAGCAAACTCACCGCTAGAATGACGACACCGATAATTTCTACGGTGCGCGAGAAGGCGATGCCGAACTCAACTAGCATCGGCGCGAGAATGACGCCACTTGCGGTCAAACGATACCAGCGCCAGAGTCGCTCTCGATTGACAGACTGGTTAAGCTGACGCCCGACCATGCCTGTAATTATCAGCGCGCCAAAGCCGATGAATGTGAAATGATTAGCTGTGAGGACGACGGTAAGATCGTTATAGCCCAAAGGTCGGATAAATTGAATCCATGCAACAAACCAAGCACCGCCTACCAGAGAATACATTAGTCCGATGTCGATGCTCAGTTCTTCGATAGGTGTCCACGAGCGCAAGAGTAACCGGCTCAGTCCGATAAATGCAACCAAGAGTGCTGTTATCATAAGCATGATGGCCCAGAGCGAATGAAATGATATGACCCACCCAAGAAATCCTAGCGGACTGAATAGGAAAGCAGCAGCATTAAGGCTCGTAATTTGAGTTAGCAGAGTAGTCAAATATAGTTTGTCAGCTTTGTTTTTGCGGTCTAACTGTACAACTAGTTTGAGAGCTAATGGAGCAAGCACCCATATTCCGAAAAGAAATAACATTTCGGCCTGAGTCGTCAAGACCATCTCGAACGTGTTTGGATGTAAATAAATCGCTAGAAGCCATAGCACACCGCCTGTAATGGCAGTGATGAGTGGCAGCTTCGTAACGTTGATTTTGACCAAGTGTGCCCCCTTGAACGCTGCCTTCTACAAAAGCGACAACCTTTAATTATAGGCCGCAGTCCTACCGTTCCCCTACGCGCCACCTACCGTTCCCTCGTTCTTCACCTGTGCCGATCTATTTTCTAACGTAATGTTTACGTTACGAGCCTACTATTCATAGGTAATGTATTATGAAGCTATACAAAGGAGCGTCTAATCATGCGACGTATGCTTCAACTTGTATCTCTTGTCGTGCTGGCTCTGTCCGGCCTGATCTTCACCACAGCGACGGTATCCGCGCAGTCGAATGCCGTCTGGCGCAGCCAGTTCTATAACAACACCACGTTGAGCGGCAATCCTGCTCTTGAGCGCACGGACTCCAATATCGCCTTCGATTGGGGCATCGGTTCACCGGGGCCCGGCGTGAACGTCGATAACTTCAGCGCCCGTTTTGCGACGGGTGTGGTCTTCGAGCCGGGAACGTACCGCTTCTTCGTCCGTGCCGACGACGGTGCGCGCTTATCGGTGGATTTTCAGGAGCGCATTAACACGCTCGATAACCCGCGTCCCGGCGAAACTGTCACGGCAGACGTGACCTTCTCTTCTCGCGGCGAACGCAATGTGCAGATCGACTACCGCGAACTGACGGGCGCGGCCTCGCTGTTTTTAAGCTGGCAGAATATCTCCGGCGGAGCAGCACCACAGCCACCTTCGTTCCCGGTGGCACCTTCATCGTCGGCGGTGAATGTCAATACAGCGGCGTGGACAGCGCAGTATTACGGCAACGCGAATTTGAGCGGCTACCCGACGCTGATTCAGGTCGATGGTACGCCCTCGCATGACTGGGGCAATGGTTCACCTGTCGGCAGCATCGCGGTGGATGGTTTCTCCGTTCGCTGGTCGAGCCTACAAAACCTCACAGCGGGTGCGTATCAATTGAATGTGCGCGCTGATGACGGTGTGCGTGTGTATATCGACGGTGTGCTGTACCTCAACGAATGGCACGAAGCCACCGGCCAAACATACAGCGTCAGCCTGAATCTCACGCAGGGTCAACATAACATCATCGTCGAATACTACGAGAACTCTGGCGCGGCCTTCATTGAGTACGCACTGGCGCGCTTGACACCCGGTGGTGGCGTTGTGGCGACTTCTGCGCCTGTTTTCTTCCCGACACCGATTCCCTCGAATAACGCAGGCAGTGTCAGCGGCACAAGCGCCACCGTGACGGCCTTCCGTCTCAACTTGCGCTCTGAGCCAAACCCGTATGTGGAAAACATCCTCGTGAAGATCAATCGCGGTGAGACCTACGCCGTGATCGGGCGTAACGCGGATGGCAGTTGGGTGCAGCTCAACGTCAACGGCACGGCGGGTTGGGTGAATTCGCAGTTCGTGAGCATCAATAACTCGTCGGGCGTGCCGATTACATCCGGCGTCAGCAGCACCCCGTCACCGGGCGGTTTCGTGCTGGTGGCCAATACGGGTGTCAACATCCGCAGCGGCCCAAATATCAGCAGCGCCATTCTTGGACGGCTGCCCTCTGGACAGTTGGCGCAGGTTGTTGGCCGTAACCAGTTCAATACGTGGTATCAGATCAGCTTCGGCGGTATCACAGGTTGGGTGAGCGGCAACCTCGTCACGCTGCAATCGGGCACGAACATCAACACTATTCCCATTCGCGGCTAACAACAGCGCCATAAACACAATCACCGTAGGGGCGTTCAATTGAACGCCCCTGCTTCTTCCCAACAGACGCCAACCGCCAGCGCCAAATTGCAATTGCATTACAATGAACATATCGGAGAGCATAATTTTAGGAGCGCCGAATGTTCACAAAGCGCACACTGCGCGTCGTCGGGCTGCTGCTGGTAAGTTTGCTATTCTCGGTAATCATCCCTACTCAACCAACCTTCGCGCAAGACTATATCCTCGAAAACTTCGAAGCGGGTGGCATCACCCATATAATTTATTATGTGGCAGGGCGAGAACAGGCCGTACAGGCCGTCCGCGAGGCCATTGAGCATGTGTTCTCAGTTTATCAGCCATTATGGGGCGAAATTGGCGGCGCGCAGGGCAGCGCCGCGCTAGGGTTTCAGTTCTTCGTCGTGCTGCCATTGGGGACAAAAGCGAACGCAGCCGCCGACGCCGACATGGTTTCGCCAGACTCACTGCCATCGGGCATCATTAGCAATGTCTCTCAGGTTTGCCGCGTGACTGTGTATGATCGGCCAATCACACCCGACATTCTGTACGTCATGGCCCACGAAATCGCCCACTGTTATCAGGACTACTATATCCCGTCGACCTCGATCATGTCTGTGCCCAGTGAGCGCTGGTGGGTAGAAGGCTCGGCGGAATGGATGGCGCTGCTGGCTTATCCGAACACACCGCTGGCCACCATTCGGGGGATAACAGACTATCACACCACGCATCATCAGTCTCTCTTTTTGAACAGTTACGACGCCGTGTTTTTCTGGTCGTTCATGGCTTCGCCAGCTGGACTTGGCTCGGATCAAGCCGTCATCGAGTTTTTGCGTAATATCCCCGCTGGCTCAGGCGCATATGCCAGTTATCTAACAGGTGCTGTACCGGATGTCAACGCGCTGATGCACAACTACGCGACGGCGATTGCACAAAATCAGGTGCCGCATCAACCGCAGGCCAGTACGTTGATCGACCTCACGCTCTCAGCAGACATTCCGTTTGAAGAACCGATCAATACCGATGAGTTCTCGATCAGCTTCTCTAACTTTTTCGTCAGCGGCGCTCAACCGGATGGCGGTATTCTGGTCGAGGCCGTCAACATCGAAAACACCAGCACACGCGCCAGCGTCATACTCGGCGGCGGCGCGCTTCCGCTCGAACCGGGCAGTCCGGCGATCTTCTGCCCCGCGCCTGCATCGCTGCTGGTAGCGGCCAGCCGTGCGGCTGCAAATTCGACGTCGGGTGACACTTTGATACGCATATCGGCTGTATCTCATGAAGACTGCGGCAGTGACCCCGACGACGCTGCTACCGTCGAGCCTGTCGAAATGCTGAATATTCCTGACTGCCTCGC
>JACMMD010001026.1 GCA_014379235.1 Anaerolineae bacterium | reverse complement strand
TCCGCCAGCGGCAAACGGCGACGTGCCGGGAAGGCCACTGTCGTCCAGCCCACCAGCGATGAAGTCGGGCACTTCTTCTTCGAGCGTTCGCTCACGGGTGGCCGCGTCTTGCTGCGCCATCCATTGATCGTAGGTCAGTTCGGCCTCGTAACTGTCACTGAGAGTATCGCCCTGCGCCAACCATGCGTCAGAGAGTACGCCATCATCAGTGGTGAGCGACGCTTGCTGGCCGGGTAATTCTTCTTCCGCGCCGCGCAGCCACGGCGGAATATCCACCGGAGCGAAATCCGAATAGGGGTCTACTTCTTCCTCGAATGCCGCTTCTGCCGCCGCGCCGCCATCCCACGCATCTTCATCGTCGCCTACGTCGGAAACCTCATCGCTGTCGAAGATGTCTGCGCCGCCTTCGATGACGGCCTCAGCAGGCGCGCCCCATACGCTGTCATCGTCGATGACGACATCGCTGTCGTTGAACACGTCGTCGCTGACATCACTCTCAATACGCCAACCTTCGAGCGCGTCCTGTGGTTCGGCTTCATCTTCTTGAGGCTGGGACTGCATCCACGGCATATCGTCGGCTGCATCATCGTCGCCCAAACCCGCTAACGGGTCGTCGTCATCGTCGATGAGTACATCGTCCGTAAGCGCGTCTTGCGGGCCGTCGTCAAACACCGACGCGAACGCATCACCGAGCATATCCTCAGCTTTTTCGGCTTCTTTTGCCGCGAGTTCTTCCGGTGTCGGCGGCGGTGGTGCGTCCCACTCGGATTCAAAACCCGATGGCAATGCGCTATCAGCGCCATCATCCGGTTTGTCGTCGGGTTCATTTCCGCGCAGCCAAGGCGGGAGATTGTTGAAATCGTCGCTCATAAACCACTATTCCCGATAAGAACGGTCTTGCCCGATTAATACGCGAACTCCGGTCACAATCGTTGCCAGCGCGATACCGAGCAGAATACCTCGCGCCCCGGCGCTCACGGGAACAGCCAACAGCCAGCGCTGGACTTGAGCCAGTCCGCCAACGCTGTCAAGCGGCAGCGCGCCTAATAAGATCAGCAGCATCGCTGCCGTGAATAATACGCCCCACCACGTCACGCGCCGATGCATCAATCGCGCCGCGCCATACACCAGCGCGAACAGCAGCAAACCTGCCAGCGCCGATTCAATCGAGATTTGCACCGTTTCCAACAAGATCATGCTGGCGGAGCGTTCTCCCGGCGCGGTTGTGAGAATATTGGCGCGTTCGGCCAAGGTCAGCCCGATCACCAACAAGAAGCTCAACAGCGCCACGAGGCTGTAAAACCAGCCGCCGCGCCGCGCCGTGACGCGCCCGAAATGCACCATCACCAAATTCCATACGCCGATCAATACCGTCAGCGCGATGGTAATCACGGTCAGTTGCAGCAGCAGATTGGTAAGCTGCACGAAGCCTAAGCCGCGCACAATGCCGGGTAACAGCCCTGCGCCGTCTCCACTCGAATCGCCAAAAATCAGCCCCAGAAACACGATTGTTCCGAGACTGATGGTTATCGCCGTCGCCAGCGCTCGCAGCAGCCTTAGTCGCATCGTTCGCTATCCCCCTGAGGCACTGCGCCGCGTAATCTCGCTCACGACGGTCAACAGCGTCGGCACGAGGATGAATAAAATCAGCAACCAGCGCAGCACATCCAGCGCGAAGATGCTGGCGACTTGACTGTTGGACTCGCCAAGATACGCGCCCGCCGCGAAAATCTCTTCACCGATGAGGGCACTTTCGGACATGGCGAAAGCGACTGCCTGCCCTTGCAGTTGGTCGCTGGCAGCGATCACAGGCTGTCCGCGCCGCGCTGCTGCGCCAGCAATGAGCGCTAGTTCCGTCCCAAAGCTGCCGACCAGCACATGTGCGCTTACGTCGTCGTCGCCTAACATGCCTGTGAGCGCGGCGGCGAACACCAATGAACGCGGCCCCGCCGGATACCAGCGTGCGCTGGTGGCTCGGAAGCGCTCCGGGAAATTGGCCGCATGATAGGCGCGGCGCAGGGTGTCTTGGGCCACTGCCAGCGTCGATGGGTCGCTGAGAGTGATGATCGGTGCTGTTGGGCTGATCGCTGCGCGCCGTGCGACTTGATAAAACAGTTCCGCGCCGGCCAGCGTCAGCAGCGTGTTTTCGCCGCCCAGTCCTGAACTGCCAAACGACATATGAATCGGGCGGCTGGCTTCAATCGCCTCACCGATTCGCAGCGGCAGCAGTGCATAAGCGGGAAGCTCACGCAGCGTGATAAACGCTCTACGCCGCCGTAGAAACTGAGTGACGACGATGCTGACCACCATCGTCAGCAGAAAGATCAGGATCGCCAGAGTTTGCGTCGTGCTGTCCACTGCGTTTCCTTAGATAATGATGTTCGGTAGGGGCGACGCATGCGTCGCCCCTACAATGCTAATCTTCGTCCAATAATGCCCGCAAGCGCTCGATGCCGCCGGGTTCTTCCAGCGATTGCGCCAGTTCGGTAAGCGCGTCACGCTGCATGAATAAGCCCAACGCAGGCTGCGCGACGTATACCAACTGCGCGCCGAGCGGCCCCAACGGCGCTAGGGCATCCAACGCGGCGCTGACCACGCCTGCGAGGTTGCGCGCCTTCACTTGCTGAATCCACTGCGGCTCAAGGTTAGTTGTCATAATGGGGAGTATAACACGCAACGTAATTGCACGAAACTTAAAGGGGTACTTTCGGACGGATAGAATTCAGTTAGCACTGTGGAATTGTGCTATCATTGGCGCAATAGTTGGTAGGGGCGACGCCGTACAAACTTCGTTTGTTTCGTCGCCC
>JACMMD010001025.1 GCA_014379235.1 Anaerolineae bacterium | reverse complement strand
TTTAGCGGGTTTGACCTCTTTAGCTGAGGGTTTTGAACCCTCAGCGCTGCAAAAGGCTTTCTGCTTACTCGAACCTCGTGCCTCGAACCTGCTTTTACTCAGAACTGTATGTGTCGCTCCGGTGTACGCCCGAATGGATTGCGAAGCGCCCGGCCCGGTGTCGCGCCTGTCGTCTGATTATCGGCCACCACCAGCGTCCCGTTGACCGCCACGTAATGCACCCCTTCGGGAAAGCTGCGCGGGTTCTCGTATGTCGCCGTGTCTTGCAGCGTATCGGGGTCAAACACCACCAGATCGCCCATGAAGCCGGGCCGAATGATGCCTCGATCCAGCGCGCCGATGCGTCGAGCCGTCGCTGAGGTCATCTTGCGGATGCCTTCCTGCCACGATAGCAAACCGAGATCGCGGACGTAATGCGCCAGAAAACGCACATGCGAACCCCATCCGCGAGGATGCGGCTTACCACCGACGAGAATACCGTCGCTGCCGACAACCTGCGCCGGATGCTGGAGTATGGTCTGCACGTTTTCCTCGTTGCCGATGAACTGCAAGCACGACACGCCCAAGCGCGTCGCAATCAACAAATCCGCGAAGAAATCGAACGGTGATTTACCCGCCCGTGCTGCCGCGTCCGGCAGCCGCATACCGATGATCGCCGGATCATAGTCGTCGCCGATCACGCCGCCGATTTGAATCAACTCCCAACCGAGCCTCACGCCCTGAAAGCCATCCGAGCCGACGACTTCAAGCTCATGCTGCAAACGGGCGCGCATGTCCAGTGACTTCAAACGCTCGATGGTGGCATCCGCGCCGCCTTCGTGCGCCCACGTCGGCAAATGAGCATGGAGATAGGTATTGCCCGCGAGATACGGATAGGTGTCCATCGTCACTTCGATGCCTTCAGCGCGGGCTTTGTCGATCATGGACAGCAGTTCAGGCGCACGCCCTTTGTTGATCGGGAAACCCATATGGCAGTGAGTGAGATGCACCGGCACGCCCGCCCGCCGCCCGATCTCGATGGAGTCGCTGTAGCCCTTGAGCGCTTCCATACCGTAGTTGCGATGATGCGGGCAGTAGAAGCCCTGATATGGGCGCATCACGGCGCACAGTTCCACCATTTCGTCATCGCTGGCGAACATGCATGGCGCATACGTCAACCCCGTTGATAAACCAATCGCGCCTTCACGCATCGACTGCACGACGAGGCGTTTCATCTCGCTCATTTCGGCGTCAGTCGGGGCGCGATTCTCCATGCCCATAACCGCCATGCGTACCGTCCCATGCGGAACGTGCATCGCTACATTAACAGCCACCTTATCATCGAAGCGGTCAAGATAGGTGCTGATCGTTGTCCAATCGCGGTCAATGTTAGGCAGGCCGTTCCAGCCCGATAGTTGATCGCGCAGCAGAGCGGCGGTTTTCGGCGTCACAGGCGCGAGGCCGAGGCCGTCATGCCCGATCACGTCCATCGTCACGCCCTGCCGCGTCTTGCACTCGTGCAGCGGGTTAGCCAACGGCTGCAAATCTGAATGGGTGTGCATGTCGATGAAGCCGGGAGTGACGAAGCGCCCGTCCGCGTCGATGACAGTTTTGGCGATCTCGTCTTTTAGCGCGCCAACAGCGACGATGCGCCCATCTTGCACGGCCACATCCGCCCAATACCACGGTGAACCCGTGCCGTCGATGACCCGCCCGCCCGTGATTAAAAGATCGTACATCGGTGTACCCTTAAACTAATATGCGTAGGGGCACGATGCATCGTGCCCCTACAAAACGAAACTACTGCGATTTACCACGCGCCGCGACGGGCCAGCGATCAATCACCTCATCGCCCTGCGTAATGAACATCGCGTCAAACAGATTCATCACCGGACAGATATGATTGGGGATGATCTCGACCCGTTCGCCAATTTGCACCGCGTCATCCGGCGACACGCTGACGATGCCGTGTTCTTCGCTCAGGCGGCGAATGTTCCAGTCGGGATACCCGACGACATAGCCAAAACCGCCAACAGGTGGAGCGAACCCCGCTCCATCCGAACTCAGCGCTTTCGATCCCGCGTCCAGTATCAAACGATCCGGCGCGGGACGAGAGGCAACCGTCGCCAGCACCCGCGCCGCGCACCTTTCGGGCGGAACGAGGCCGTGCAGCATCTCGCCGCGATCATAAAAGACATAGATACCGGGGCGAATCTCGGTCACGCCTTCGACCAGCGACGTGAGCTTGGCCGTCGCTGTCGAACCCACCGAAATTACAGGCACATCGACTCCGACGCGTCGAATTAGATTCGCCGTTTCGGTCATCATCTCGCCCGCTGATAGGCTGGTGCTGCGAACCTGCTCCGGCGTTCCGGCGAACTGCGCGTGACCCTCGTGCGTGAGCAACCCCGCGAGTCTCAGTCCCGGCAGACGAGCGACGTGCAGCGCAATATCCAGTGCGGTTTCTCCCGGTTGAGCGCCGCAGCGTCCCATTCCGGTATCGACTTCGACCATCACGGCAATTTCGCGCCCATTGGCTGCCATCGTCCGTGACAGCGAATCGGCAATATCAACATGATCGAGCGTCACTGTAATCGTCGCCCGCTCCATGAGTGCCAGCAAGCGGCGATGCTTGAGCGCCCCGACCAGCGGATAAGCGATCAAAATGTCGGTGAAACCCGCATCCGCGAACACTTCCGCCTCACCGAGTTTGGCCAGCGTCACCCCAACAGCGCCGGCCTCAAGCTGCATCTTGCCGATGGTCGGCGTTTTGTGCGTCTTGGCATGAGGTCGCAGTCGGATATGATGCGCGCTGGCAAAGTCGGCCATATCGGTGATGTTGTGTCGCATCGCGTCCAAATTCACAATCAGCGCGGGCGTATCGAGGTTATCTTTGTGTGTCCGATCAGCCATTAGAACGCCAGCGCCCGTTTCGGATTTTCGACCATGATGGTGTTGATCTGCTCGTCGCTGATGCCGTGCGCCTGCTGTAATTTGGGAATGAACTGACGTGAGACATACGTGTAATCGTCCCATACGTCGTCACCGGACGCCGCCTCGTAGCCGTAAGCGAACACCGCCGCATCGTGACTGAGCATGATCTGGTCGATATAGCCCTTCTTGATGGCGTTGCCGACCACATCCAGCCAATACTCGTCGGGGTAGAACGCCTTGACCATGCCAATACGATCAAAGCTGACGTGCGCGCCGCGACTGAGAACCGCTTCCGAACCTTCGATGGGGTTGGGCTGACAGCCAACGTGACTGATAATCACCTCGTTGGGCGCGACGCCTTCCGACTCAAAAATGTCGAGTTGTTCAGGGCCGAGTCCGTTGGTGGTGTGCGTGATGATCGGGCAGTTGGTTCGTTTATGAGCGCGGGCCGCAGCGCGCAAAACCTCTTCCTCTTTGGGTGTGATCTTGCCTTCGCCCGTCGCGCATTTGATGATGCCCGCCTTAACCAGCGTGTCACCCATGCCTTCGTTGATTTCTCGCACGAACAAATCCGCCATCTGGTCGATGTCCATCAGTTTGGCAAAGATGTGCATCGGGGCCCACGTCTCATGGAAAAAGCCCGTCGAGCAGATGATCTTCA
>JACMMD010001024.1 GCA_014379235.1 Anaerolineae bacterium | reverse complement strand
TGCGCCGCGTGACGTGTCCAGCGATAAGCGGCAGCCCATGCCCGGTTTGCAGGAACATCGCTTCTTTATCAACCAACAAATGCTGCCACGGAATATCGAACACGGCGCGAATATCATCTCGCTCCGAAAGTGCCGCGATCTCGTCCGGCACTTCACCGCGAATGGTAGGCATCGGCCAGAACAGTTGATACTCCCACAACACGCCGGCCATCACCGGAACGAGCAGCAACCACAGCAAGCGGCGGTTGAATCGCCCCCACAGATAGGCCGCGCCATAGCCGGCCATCAGTGCCAGAGCCAACGCTAAGACGAAATTGAAGCGCGCCGGAGTTCGGGCGATGTTCAGCAGCGGGATATTTTCCAGCAGCGCCCACGGCAGCGGTACATAGCTGCTGTAGCCGCTCGTTTGTACAGTAACTGGTTCATCCAGAGCGATCAGCAGCGGCCCCAGTGACAATACCCACGCCATAGCGGCCAGCACGAACCACCATCGGGCCGTGCGCGTTTTCCAGACACCGATCACAGCCAGCAGCGCCGCGATAATGCCGACATAGCCCGCCTTCTCGAACGGTTCTAGGCCGAGAATACGATGTGTATATTCGAACTGTCCAAAAAACGGGTGCTGAAACGAAGGCGTGATAATGGAAAGCAGATCGGCGCTGTAACGCAGCGAACCGCTTTCTCGCGCATAGTACGGCGTGTTCAACTGTTCGACTGCAACCGGAACGATGAAGATCAACGCCAGCGCGCCGCCGATCAACCCAACCACAATAAGCCGAAGCAGCGGCTCCCAATCGCGGCGAACCAACAGCATCAGCCCGAACAGCGCCGTAATCGGCAGCAGCACGAACGCCAGCAGCAGCAGGTTGCCCCACATGCCAACCAGCAGCCACAGCGCCCCAAGCGCTATCCAGCGCCTCTGACCCGTCTCGCGCAGCCGCAGCAGTGCATAGATGTAGAAGGGCGTCGGCCACAGCGTCAGCAAGCCAATATGCGCGGCGGCCATATGCCCCTGAAAAGTCGGCGCGGCCATGAAGATCAGCCCCGCCAACAGTGCCGGCCCGCGCTGTCCGGTCAGCTTCCACATCAGCCAATGCAGTGCCCAACCGTTGAGCGCCAGCGTCAGCAAGAAAGAGACATTGAACGCCGCAGGCAGCGGCATCACGAACGCGAACAGCCACGCGGGAAACGACTGCAACGGATTGCCCCACAGCCACGCGCCGTTCAAGCCGTCGGGGTATGCCAGTAACGGCTGAAAAAACAGCGGTTCGCCGTTACGCAGAGCGTGGTTGATCCACCAGATATGTCGGGCATATTCGTAGGAGTCCGCAAACGAATGACCGAGATACCGTTCAGACATCACAGTCAGCAGCGGCCACGTAATGAGCGCGGCGACTGCCAGATAGAAGCCATAAACGGCGACGTGTGCGAGTGAGATTCGTAAATGTGAAGGCTGAGTCATGTGCCCAATTGTAACCTAGCCGGGGCATGAAAGCCCCGACTAGAAGGCGGTTGTAATTCTACGGGAATGGATAAAGCTGGCGCTGTCCAACGGCGACGGCGGCGGGACGCTTGGGCTGCGTCTTTTCCCACGTCCGGCGTTGGCGCTGCACCTCGTTGAGTTTTTCAACCGTATCTGCCAGATTGCACATCAAATCGAGCAGGAACGCCATGTATTCCGCGTCCCGTTCGATGCCCAACTGATCGAACTGAAGCTGCTTATCCAGCGTCAGGTTCATAGCGGTTGGATGCAGTTTGGCGATGCTCTTGTGCAGCGCGATGTTGAAGTTGAACAGCCGCATCGTGTAGTCTTCGGGGCTGCTCATCATCAGGAAACGGCGGTCTGCATCACCGCGAACTTCCGGCGGGGCGATCACAATTTCTGGATTGCGAAATGGGAGTTTACTCAACATCCAATTGCGGGTCGTCACCTGTGGCCGCGTCGGCGGATGAAGCTGGCGCAGCGTTAGCGACGAAGCAGCGGTGTTGTGCATCCCTACCGTCAGCCCCATGTACAGCGCCAGAAAGCCATCGCGGTCATCGCTGTAGGCGCTCAGTTCGATCCAGCGCTCATGGTATTGGCCGCAAATCCGACCCGGATTCACAGGGTCATCGCACTCTTCATACTTCAAATTATGCAGCGCTGCGAATTCGCGCCATGGAGTTTCAATTTCTTTTTTACGGGAAGACCGAAACATCTGCGAGGTTATGGCGAGGAACATCGTGACAAACGCTAAAACCGCAACCAATAAACCCACAATCACAATAGAAAGGTCAGGCATTACGCCCTCCACACTCAACGGACACCTTCGCATATGACGGTGATTGAGTGGCAAACGCTTTACTCAAACACCGAAATCCGGCAGTAGTTACGCCGAATTATACTGGGTATGCGCCACTTCCCAGACAAGCGGTCTATTTTAGTCTCGATGTCAGCTTTGACAAGTGGAAGTCATGAGTAGTGAGTGAGAGCAAGTACAGAGCACAGGGCACAAAGCACCAACAAAAAGGATCGAAGTACGAGGTTCGGGACTAAAAACCAGCGACCAATCGCTAAAAGCTGACAGGCTGAAAGCTGAGTAGCTGATCGCCAGAATAAAACAGACCAAGTTGAGAAAAATTGCACTTTACTGTACACTGATTAGAACAGATGTTATGAAGCATGGAAGCTTCGATGCTCATGAAAAGCCAAGCGTCAAGATACGAAAAAGAAAGATTTTTGTGGTTTTATTGGGATAAAGAGTGGATCGCTTGAAACTATTTTTGGGAGAGTGACCGCCTTGGCACTAGACCGTTTTGGACGCAGCATCAACTACCTGCGTATTTCGCTGACCGACAAATGTAACTTGCGCTGCGTTTACTGTATGCCGGAAAACATGGTTTTCCGCCCCAAAGAAACCCTGCTGCAAGATGACGAACTGCTGCGGCTGGTGCGCGTGTTCACCGAATTGGGCTTCAACAAGTTCCGTTTAACTGGCGGCGAACCCACCATCCGCCAGAACGTCGTCGAAATCGTGCGCGGTATTGCCAGCACACCCGGCGTGAACGGCCTGTCGATGACCACCAACGGTATCCTGCTTGGCAAGCTGGCCCAGCCCCTCGCTGATGCCGGATTGCAGCGCGTCAATATCTCCATCGACACGCTCGATCCTGATAAATTCCACAAGATCACCCGTTGGGGACATTTAGACGAAGTATGGGCCGGTATCGAAGCCTCGGAGCGCGCAGGCTTAACCCCTATTAAATTGAACGCGGTTGTCGTGCGCGGCTTCAACGAGGGCGATGTGACCGAACTCGCCAAGCTGACCGTTGACCGCGATTGGCAGTTCCGCTTTATCGAGATGATGCCCTTTGGCGATGTGGCCACT
>JACMMD010001023.1 GCA_014379235.1 Anaerolineae bacterium | reverse complement strand
CCATCCTCGCTATCGGTGTGCTGGTCGTCTTGCTTAAGGCGACAGGGCACATCGGGCAGGCGTTCGACTTCGGCGCGGCGCGTGGCATGGTTGCGTGGGGCTTCGGTCTCGTCATCGCCTCGATTATCATGGGCACAATCGGCATGGTGGTGACTTCGTTCGTCTAATCCTCTCAACTTAACGAACCGATCAAGACAGACTCTCAAAGCCAGAGTCTGTCTTCATAAAGCGTCTCTCGATATTGCTTGAATTAAGCCACTATACGTAATATTTGTAATCTTAAGGGTTGTTTATTACAATAAATAGCATATAATTACAATATAGTGATCGCTAACGCGCAACGCTGCCCTGTAAAATTTGACATTAGCCGGAGACCTGCATGATTAAGAGCATTTCCAAGTCGAACACCCAATCCACCTTCAACGAGTCAAGCAGCAGATCAACCAAGCAAGCTGCTGGCGATAGACCGACAGAGCCGAAACCGTTGAAGAAGCTGTGGGTTCACGACTATACTCCGGCTGAACGTGTCACCGAGACTGCCCCCAAGCCCGTTACCGAAGTACAGCAGAAAAGAGCGAAAGAGTGCATCGCGGAAGCGCTCGACCATCAAACGCAAGGCAACACCAAGCGCGCGCTCAACAGCCTGAGCAAAGCGCTGAAAACCAATCCTTCCCTATTCAAAGACCACTATTTCTTAGGGCTGGCGGCGACAGTCACCAACTGTGATGAAGATGAAGCGCTCAAAATGCTGCTCGACAAATCCGCCAGTAAAGAGTTCGCCCAAAACTCGCAGCAAGAGCGCCACGAACAACGCAAGGTCGACCATGAAGCCCACACCGAAAAACTTTCGTGGAAGCCGGCTATCCTTGATCTTGTGCTGCACGCCTTCATTTTCGCGGTTGGCATGGTGTTGACTGGAGCGCTGCTGCTGCAAAGCCTGCCTACAACTACGGCGCTGTCCGAGGCAGATGGCAATCAGGCCGTCGAGGTTCTGGTTGAACAGGGTACGGTTTTGGGCCAGTTGGGCATGACCGCTTTGATCGTTGCGGCGATTGTTGTCGGAATTGGCAGTTCATTGTCGCTGGTGCTGCAAAGCGTAGGTACGCATTTCGTAGCGAAACTTCTCAAGGGACGCGGGACACTGCGTTACTTGATGGAGCGCACACTGCCCATTTATAACAAGGTCACGCTCATCGTCTTCGTGGCGGTGAATCTGTCCATCGTCTTGACGGCTGGCGGCTTTGGCACTATTGCCCTTGTGCCGCTCGCTGGCATCGCACTCTGTAGCCTGATCGTCCCGCTCACCGCATCCAGCAGCATTCGCAAAGCCTTCGACTTCGACATCGCCAGAGGCATGATCGCCTTCTTGTTCGGGCTGATACTGGCTTCGGCGGCAATGGGTGCAGTTAGTTATGTGGCTATGGCGTTCGTCGCTAGAGCCTAAACACGAAAACATATTGAAAACGGGCGGTGTCTCATGGAAACACCGCCCGTTTTTATTTCTTTAACACTCATTTGGTCGGGGTTATACTATTCTCATTATCCCGTTCACAGATGAGGCTTCAAAATGAAATCAACCACAGACCGCGCAACCGCGCTGCGACTGCTGCAAGTTGAACATGACGCTGTATACGAGTTGATTGAAGAACTCGCCGACGAAGAAATGACGCGCCCGAATACCATTCGCTACGGGCTGTACTCCGACCAGCGCCTCTCGTTCAAAGACCTGCTGGCACATCTGACCACGTATGAGGCTTATACGGTAGAGTCCATCGAGGAGTGGCTGAAAGGTCGCAAAAACCCCATCATCGACACGTTAGCCAGCGATGAAGGCAGCGTTCAGATTCACTACGGCGGCATCGAATCGCGCCGCGAACTCTCACTTGCTGAAATGTTACGTGAATGGGATAGCAATCAGTCGAAGTTGATGCAGGTCATCAATGACCTCAGCGACGAAGCATGGAGCAGTCCCGCGCCCTATCAAACCGATGAACCCACAGACCTCGGCGGCATGGTCGAGGAAATTCTGGTGCAGCCGCCGCGTCCGCTCTATCGCCATCTGCCCGTACACATCCCTGATGCGGCGGCGTATATCCGTTCGTTGCGATAGTTGCGCTAAGACTTGGGGGCCGGGGCCGGCATCCTGAACAGAACTTGCTTCTTGACGACCTTGCCGCCTATCAGATGTTTTTCGACAATGCGCTTGAGCGCCTTCTCGTCCTCGCAGCGATACCACACGCCGTCCGGGTAAACCAGCAGCACCGGGCCTTCTTTACACTGCCCCAAACACGAGACTTTCGAGCATTTCACATCTTTCGATGCTTTGCCGAGCATCTTCTTGGCAGACTTGAGCAGTTCACTGCCGCCGCCGTCCTTGCAGCAGTCGTCACCATCACAGGCGATCAGATGCCGTTGGTATTCTTTCGACATTTAGTTCCAGCACGGTGCTATTGAAGCGGGCATGCGATAAAACTTTATCCACGCGGCTGCGAGTTCTTCCGGCTGTTCAATGATCTTGACGCGAAATCCATGTAAGCGAGTTTCGGTGGTTAAGGCGGCGTTCAGCAGCGCACGAAATTCGTCGTGGTTGAGCGTGAGACACGTCTTATCAATCCACACTTCGCGCACATCATTATCAACTTGAACGACGCTGTAACAGCCATCGCCAGCAAACAACTGCCGCGATCCATATTCGAGGGCGCGAACAAAACGGTTAAAGCGCGAACGCTCAAGGCAGAATTGATGACCGTCCCAATTCAGGTAAACAACCTGTCCGGCTTCATGCGTGATATGCCGACTATCGTTGATAGCGGCCAGCAGTTGAACATTCATGAGTGGGGGGAGCCTACAGTTTTTATCATTAGATATCTGCTTACACTGTAGCAGAAGGCCAGCGGCATATCTACAAGCGCGATTAAGTAGAGTCTTACCTGTCTTTCGCCTGAATTGTTCACAAAATCACAAACTGATTTAACGTCGGTTAAAAATAAAACGGGCTGACCATAATGGTCAGCCCGTTTTATTTTCCGATGTAGGGGCACGATGCATCGTGCCCCTACGATACTGTCAAATCTAAATGTTGTCGCCCTCAAGATGAGCGCGCAGCAGCCACGCCATCTTCTGATGATCTTGCACGAGGCCCGTGAAGTAATCTTCGACGGAGATGTCGCCGTACTTATCGCCTGCGGCTTTGGTGTCCTCACGCAGTTGGCGAATGCACGCCTCGTGATCGGCCACCAGATTAGCGACCATTTCGCGTGCGCTCGGCACAACACCCGGCTCTTCAGTCAGGCGCGCCAGTTCCAGCATTTCAGTGAGCGTACCCGGCGAGAACTCCCCGTACTGGCGAATGCGCTCGGCGGTCTCGTCAATGGCGGCGGCGACCTGATCGTACTGCTTCTCGATCAGCGCGTGCAGCGGTTGAAACTGCGGGCCGGTGATGTTCCAGTGATAGTTACGCATCCGCATATACAGAACGTGCTGGTCTGCCAGTGCGTACTTGAGCAGTTCAACGACGCCCGCTTGCTGTTCAGCCGTTAAGCCGTCGTTCACTTTGATGGTCTTGATATTACTTGCCATGATTGGTTCTTCCCTCGTTCGCATTTAACACTGCTTATACAGAGTTATTATACTACAGATTCTCTGTTTTCACTTCGGTTAAACTATGAGAGATTAGTTAGTTAAAATGCGGCGAGTGCTGGGCACTCCCCGTAGACTCTCTCATTACGATGCTATCATCACTTCGCGCAGGCACAATAGCGATGAAATATTATGCTGCACGTAGTCAATGCGAATGTCGCTTTCGGTCAGGCTGCGCCGGAAACCACCGAACGTGCGCTGCGGGTCAGCGAAGTACATGGCTGATTCCTCGCGGTACTGTGTGCCGAGTTGGAAGCGCACTCCGAACTGCATCGCCGCCAAAAAGGCCACCGCGTCCAGTTGATCGCCATAATCGCGGGCCAGTTGATAAGCCGCGCATAAGCCTTCGGTGCGCGTGGCCGTTGGTGTGGAGCGAGGCGGAACATAATAGCCGCCAAACCAATCCGGCGGATATTCCGGTGTTCGTAACTGTGAGGCGATGATGGTATTGGCCAGCCGCATCGCGTGTTGCAAGTAGATCGGGTTCGGGCGATGGCGATACAGATCATTGAGCGCGTACAGCAGCCAATGATCGTGGGGCAGCGCGGCATCCGCTTTGCCAGCATCACGCACGTTGATCGGCCAAAGCGCGCCCGCCTCAGCGATGTCCAGCCACTGTTCATTAGCGTCAATCGCGTACAAGCGTGTCAATCCGAGCAGCGCTTCGCCGGGATAATATTCCGAGATAAACGGGATATTCGCGCCCGTGACCGGATCCATCTTGTGGAACAAAAACTCGCCATTTTCGGCCTGAGTGGCCTCAATCCACAGGGCAAGCTGCTGCATGATCGGCACGAAACGCTGATCGCCTGTGGCGTAGGTATATTCCGCGAACGCGATCAACGCCAAGCCATTGCCGCCGAGCTTGACCTCGCCCTGTTCGTCAACCACACAGGCCGTTTCCGCGCCGTTTACAATGCATGTCGTAATCGTGTTCAGCAGATAATCGGCGGCGCGTTCGCCCGCTTCGAGCAGTTCCGGTTCGAGGGTGACGCGATACAGTTCTATCATCGCAAACAGCGTTCCGGCGTGGCGCAGCGTATTATAGCTGTCGGCTATGCGGTCAGTATTCGGCTCGTAGCTGTATTGAAACTCGCCATCGTGCATCACCGATTCGATCAAGTAGCCGCCGCCGATTTGCGACGCCAGCAGCATTTCGTCGGGCGTGACAGTGGGATACAGGCGATGGCCGCGAAACAGTTCGTAAACGCTGGGAGCGGCGCTGTCAAGGAAATAGCTGTTCGACCAGAAATGATAGGCGCTGCGCCACGGCGCACTCCAGATACGCCCCAGTTCATCTGCGCCGCTTTCATCGCCGCGCTCGGTTACGTAGCGCACCATGCCGCCGGGAGACATCAAACCATCCTGCGAAACCAGACTATTTGCGAACAGTTCTTCCGGCAGGAAAGCGATGCCGGACTGCTCATCGAATGCCAACCCGAACAGCGTCGGGTCAATGTTGAGCGCTGCATCGGTAGAGAGATCAGGCACGACGTAAGCGCCTTCTACGATGTCCAGCTTAAGCCACAACGTATCGAACTCGCGCCCCGTCGCCACGATTTGAGAGAGTGCATCGTTGGTGGCAGCGATGATCCCTTCGCCGCGCCCCATCATCACCGATGCGGGCGAGATGCCATCGCTGACCGAGATGAACACGATACGTGGGTCAGCGTCAGCGGCCAGTTCGGGCGGCGGTGCAAATTCACTGCCAGTGGTGATCGTGGTGGACAGTGCATTAAGCAGCGCTTGAGTATCCGGCTCGGAAATCGGCGTCGTCGCGTTGATGTCATCAAACCAGATTGTCCCGGTCTGGGCCATCACGCTGGTAGGCTGCACCAACAGCGCTAAGGCCAAGCT
>JACMMD010001022.1 GCA_014379235.1 Anaerolineae bacterium | reverse complement strand
CCATTCGCGGGGAGTGATGCGGGTTTTCATAGTAATAAGTACGCCAACTATGTATAAGGGCGTTCAATTGAACGCCCTTACGATAAAAACACTACCTATGAATGATACCCGCTTATACGCCAGATGCCCCATAAATATCGTCGAAAAGCTCCGGCTCAATGACATCTTGGAGAGTGAGTTCGCTTTTGCTGTAGAGGGGTGCATCGAGTTCGTAGCCATTTTCCGATGCCCACTGTTGCATCTGATCCATTGCATTGCGAATGTCTTTGCCTGCAACAAACGGGCTGCCTACTGCCAGCACATAACGTTCATCTTCCGAACCATCGCCATAGTACAGCGTCCATTGATGGTCGTCGTTCAAGCCGATATATGCCTTCTGCGCCATAACGAACCTCTTTTACACCATTACCCTTATTATTATACTGAAAACTTACCCATTTCAAACGTACAGAAAACTGTACGTTTCTTAATTGTCGTAATTATTGAGTATGGTGAGTGCCTATCGTAGGAAAAAGGTATCGCGCAGCTTACCAGACACAAGTGAGAGAAGGCTAAGTTATGTGTGTATTCATTAAGCCTTCTGCGCTACAATTATGGCGTACTAAGGAAGCAAACAAGGACTCATATTTTTCATGACACTGCGGATTTTCAACGTTCTCGGACGTGAAAAACAAGAATTTGTGCCCCTCGAAGAAGGCCGCGTCGGCATGTACGTTTGCGGCCCGACGGTCTACGACCACGCGCACATCGGTCACGGTAAAACCTATATCGCCTTTGACACCATCATTCGCTATATGCGCTACAGCGGCCTCGATGTGCTGTATGTGCAGAACCTCACCGATGTCGGCCACCTGCTGGAAAGCGGCGAAGACCGTATCTTACGCAAAGCCTCGCAGCTACAAGCCAAGCCGATGCAAATCGTAGAGAGTTACGCCCGCAGCTACTTCGAGGATATGGACGCGCTCGGCGTTCAGCGGCCCGATATTTCGCCGCGCGCCAGCGCCCACATCCCCGAACAGATCGAGATGATTCAAGACCTCATCGGCAAGAATCACGCCTATGAGATCGAAGGCAGCGTGTACTTCGATGTGACCAGCGACCCCGATTACGGCAAGCTGTCCAACCGCAAAATCGACTCGCAACAGGCCGGCTCACGCGAGACGGTGCGCGGCGAGAAACGTAATCCCGAAGACTTCGCCCTGTGGAAGCGCGCCGAAGAAGAACACATCCTGCGCTGGAACTCGCCTTGGGGCGAGGGCTTTCCCGGCTGGCATATCGAATGCTCGGCCATGGCCAAGAAATATCTGGGTCCCACGTTCGACATTCACGGCGGCGGCATCGACAACATTTTCCCGCACAACGAATGCGAAATCGCCCAGAGCGAATGCGCCAACGATGCCGACTTCGCGCGCTACTGGATGCTGGTTGGCAGCTTGACCGTCGAGGGCATTAAGATGTCCAAAAGTCTCGGCAACTTCCTAACGATCAAAGACGCGCTCAAGCAGTATCGTCCCGAAGTCATCCGCATGTTCACGCTCGGCGCGCACTACAGCAACCCCGTCGATTACAGTGCTGATGCGCTTGCTGGTGCTGCTGCTGGTTGGGATCGGCTGTACGGCGCGGTGCGCTTGACGCGGCAGATGATGAACAGCGCGCCGGAAAACAGCGCCGATGGCGACAGCTTCCAATCGCGTTTGGACGAAACCCGCAGCCAGTTCAGCGAAGCGATGGACGACGACTTCAACACGCCGCGCGCCATCGCTCTACTGCAAGACCTGACCCGCGACGTGAACGCCCTGCTCAACGGCGGAACAACCGTCGGACTGTCCACGCTCAACGCCATCAACAGCACCTATCAGACTATTGGCGGCGAAGTATTAGGACTTATCCCGGCGGCAGATGGCGCGGCAGACAGCGGCAGCGCCCAACGCGAGGCCAAGCTGGTCGAGATGATGATCGCCATGCGGGCGCAGGCGCGGGCCAACAAGAACTACGCTGAGAGTGACCGTATCCGCAATGACCTAGCCAACATCGGCATCACACTAGAAGACCGCGCCGATGGCACAGTCTGGCGAGTGGAATAGCCATGCCAGAATTTCTCTACGGCCATTGGGCCGTCATGGAAGCCATACGCGCCGGACGCCGCAGCATTGAACAACTGCTGCTCACTGAAACGGTGGACGATAAAGGCGTGGTGGGCGAGGTCACTGCCGCTGCTCAAGAACGCGGCATCAAAATCCAGCGTGTGCCGCGCCGCATCATCGACGATCTGGCTGGCAACGCGAACCATCAAAACATGGTGCTGCGCGTCGGGCCGTATCCCTACGTCGAACTAGAGGACACACTGCAATTGGCATCGCAGCGCGGCGAAAAACCGTTCTTGCTGCTGCTCGACCTGCTCAAAGACCCGCAAAATGTAGGTGTCTTGCTGCGGGTAGCTGATGCCGTCGGCGTGCATGGCGTCATCGTGCAGGAGCGGCGCAGCGTATCCGTAACACCGTCAGTGGTCAACGCCTCGTCAGGCGCGGTGGAACATTTGCATGTCGTTCAAGTGACCAACCTCGTCAATGCGATGAAGGAATTAAAATCACAGGACGTGTGGCTTGTCGGCCTCGACATCGGGCCGGACGTGCCGCCCATCGACAAAACCGACTTGAATATGTCTATCGGTATCGTCATGGGCAGTGAAGGCGAAGGGATGCGCCGCCTCGTGCGCGATACCTGCGACCTGCTGCTGTCACTGCCGATGCGCGGCAATGTCGCCAGCTTGAACGTGGCTACGGCGGGTTCAATCGCGCTGTACAGCGCGTGGCAAGCGCGAGGTTGGCAGGGCTGGGAACATGCTTAACGTTATATCTCATGTAGGGGCAAGGCATGCCTTGCCCTTATACTGCAAATCGTGAAAGGAAACTTATTATGATCGACGACATTATTAAAGAAACCCGCGCTAAGATGAAAAGCGCCGTTGGCGTGTTTGCCGATGAACTGGCAGGAATACGCAGTGGCCGCGCCAGTCCGGGATTGGTCGAGCGCCTGTCCGTTGACTATTATGGCCAGCAAACCGAGCTGCGTCAGCTTGCCAGCATCTCGACGCCAGAGCCGCAGCAAATCCTGATTCGCCCCTACGATAAGACTGCTGTGAAAGCGATTGAAAAGGCGATTCAGCAGTCCGATCTGGGCATCAATCCCAACAGTGACAGCGAAGTCATCCGGTTGAATATGCCGCCGCTCACCCGCGAACGCCGTCAGGACTTGGTGAAATTTGTGCAGAAGCGTACTGAAGAAGCCCGCATAGCCGTCCGCAATGTGCGCCGCAACGCCAACGATGATCTGCGCGACTTCGAAAAAGAGAAGCTCATCTCCGAAGACGATATGGAGCGCGGCGAAGAAGAAGTGCAAAAGCTCACCGATAAACACATCGCCGAGCTAGAAGAACTGGCCAAGAGCAAAGAACAAGAAATCATGGAAGTGTAGCGAGGTTAAGCAAATGGCGGCTGCCGTGCCCGAAAAAACCGATACGCCAATACTAGAGCCGGATCGCGTCCCGAAGCACGTTGCCATCATCATGGATGGCAACGGGCGCTGGGCCAAGTCTCACGGTCTGCCACGCACTGAAGGACACCGGCGCGGCACGGATAACCTGCGCCGTATCCTTGAGTCCAGCGTGGAGTTCGGCATCGAAATCCTGACGATTTACGCCTTTTCGACGGAGAATTGGCGGCGGCCACCGCTCGAGGTACGCCTATTGATGGGTATCCTCGAAATGGTGATTGACCGCGAACTCAAGGAACTCCATGCCAACGGGGTGCAAATCCGTCACATTGGCGAAATGGACGGCATCGACCCCAAGTTACAGCGCAAAATCCTCTACGCCTGCGATTATACGAAAGACAATACGCGCCTGATCTTGAACGTCGCCTTCAACTACGGCGGACGGGATGAGATCGTTCATGCGGTGCGGCGTATCATCAACGCTGGCATCCCCGCCGATCAGGTGGACGCGGCGCTCATCGGCAAGTATCTGTATACAGGCGATCTGCCCGACCCCGACTTGATTATCCGCACCAGCGGCGAACTGCGCGTGAGTAACTTCTTGATCTGGCAGGGCGCGTACTCGGAGTATTACGCCACGTCTGTGTATTGGCCGGACTTTAGCAAAGAGGAGTTACACAAAGCGCTCGTGGAATATGGCCATCGTAAACGCCGCTTCGGGCAAACCGACGATCAGTTAGAAGCAGAAGAGTAACGTTCATGGCGCTACAGGAGCAGGAAAAAGTCTATACGGCTGACGACCTGTGGCAACTCTCACAGTCGCCGGAATACGCCGACATGCGCCTCGAACTCGATGACGGAGAACTGATTGTTATGTCCCCTTCTGGCGGCTTACATGGTGGCGATGCTGGACTTTTCCACATATATGTGGGGACACACGTGTTAAAGCACGATCTCGGCTACACCACGATTGCCGAAGCCGCTTATATCCTGTTCAAAAACCCCAATGGCAAAGACATCGTGTATTCGCCTGACGTAGCTTACGTTCGGGGTGATCGTTTGCCTGATGGTATGCCAGAGAAATTCATCCCGTTCGCGCCGGACTTGGCCGTTGAAGTCGTATCACCGACGGATACCGCCGACGAGATTCAGCGCAAAGTTGAGAACTATATGAAGTACGGTACTCTGCTTCTGTGGGTGGCTTACTCCAAAACCAAAAGCGTCGCCGTACACACGCCGCAAGGCTCAACCATTGTTGGTATAGATGGTACGCTCGACAGCGGCGGTGTGCTTCCCGGTTTTAAGCTAGCGGTCAAAGACGTGTTTGGCAAGAAGCGCTAAGAAAGTAAATAACCCCCGCCTAAAGGCGGAGGCTTTCGAGGAGCAGGAAGCCAACCTGCAAATCGAGACGTAAGTATTTACTAGCCAGTTAGTAAC
The DNA here is from genome assembly GCA_014379235.1 of Anaerolineae bacterium. Taxonomy (GTDB): domain Bacteria; phylum Chloroflexota; class Anaerolineae; order Aggregatilineales; family Phototrophicaceae; genus JACMMD01. The sequence goes on along the minus strand of JACMMD010001022.1, from coordinate 1,404 downwards.
TAGCACTCTGGTCGTGGCAGACCAAAGCACAGTACGGACGCTTCCCTAATCTGTATTTCCTGCGAGTGCCAGTGGCGAAGGGATTAGTTGCCGCCTTCGGGCGAGTGAAAGGTAACTTTCAGATGCAGTACGTTCCAGTTTTAAGCAGTACCGGACAACGGCTTATGCCTTGCCATGCGGCAAGGGTTAGACAGCTTGTTCGAGAAGGTAAAGCAGTCCGATGTTTCGATAGAGGATTGTTTTACATCAAATTAACGGAGCGGGTATCGGGCGACATTCAACCAATTGCGGTTGGGATTGATCCCGGCTCGAAGAAAGAGGCACTCACGGTCAAGAGCGCTTCCCGCACCTATCTAAACATCCAAGCGGATGCGGTAACGTGGGTGAAGGATGCAGAAGAAACCAGCACGAATATGCGGCGAACACGGCGTGGACGCAATACGCCTTATCGCAAGATGCGTGTGAATCGGCGGCAAGGTCAGTTCAAGTTGCCGCCTTCGACACGCGCTCGTTGGGGTTGGAAACTGCGCTTATGCAATTGGCTTGCCCGCTACTATCCAATTGAAACCTTTGTTGTTGAGGACGTAGCAGCGGTCACCAAAGCGGGCAAACGTCGCTGGAACCAGTCGTTCAGTCCGTTGGAAGTCGGCAAGCTGTGGTTTTACTTAGAGCTTGAAAAACTAGCTCAGGTCAAAACGCTCAAGGGTTACGAAACCAAAGCCGAACGAGATGCGTTGGGACTGAAGAAGTCCAAGCAGAAAATGTCGGATAAGTTCGAGGCGCATTGCGTGGATAGTTGGGTACTGGCGAACTGGTGGGTTGGTGGACACACGCAAGTCGATAACAAGTCCATGCTGTACATCGTGCCGCTACGCTTTCATCGTCGTCAACTACACCTGCTGCAACCCGCTAAAGGTAGTATCCGCAAACCCTACGGCAGCACCAACAGTCTCGGCTTTAGGCGCGGGTCTTGGGTCAAGCACCCTAAACACGGCGTGTGTTATGTCGGCGGTACGACGGCGGGAACGATTAGTCTCCACAGCTTACAGACGGGGCAGCGCGTGACCAAAATCAAACCAAACACGGTTCAGTTTCTAAATCGTTCGAGTTGGAGAATGCGAAAGGAGGCTTCGCATTCCTCACCCGCTTAAAAGCGGGTGTCCCCTGCGAAGATTTTATGGGCTGAACACTAATCGAACGATGAGTTTTAATGTGATGCGATCTGTGTTGTAATTGAGGGTAGAACCTGTCGATCTGACGAGAATCAAAAGTAGAGCGAACTGGAGCTTTTATGTTTAAGGATATTGGGCAGGTGACGAAAGCGCTCGGTGAGCAGCAGTATATCTCTACCGATGAGATTTCCACCGTGATATTTCTGGCAGATAAGCTGTGCAAGCCTATCCT
>JACMMD010001021.1 GCA_014379235.1 Anaerolineae bacterium | reverse complement strand
GTAGGTCACTGATGAGATGTTCGCGTTCAAGCTCGGCCTGTTTGCGTTCGGTGACATCGATGGCCACACCGAGAACGCGCCGATTTTCCGGCGCATCGGCCAGCAGCGGCACTTTGGCCGTTTGATAGTAGCGCACCTCGCCTGTGACGGCGTTGGTGATGGTTTCTTCGTTGATGAACTTTGGCTGGCCAGAGCGCATCACTTCGCGGTCAGCTTCGGTATACAGCGCTACTTCGTCAGGGTTGGGGTTGAAGTCGGCGTCGGTGTGGCCGACGATGTTGCTCAGTTCTGTACCGTATAGATCAGCCAGTGTTTTGTTGCCAAGCACAAAGCGCCCATCCCAGTCCTTGACGAAGATCGAACCGGGGATCAGGTCGATGACTTGACGCAAGAACGTTTCCTGTTCACGGACGACTTCTTCGGCCTGTTTGCGCTCCGTGATGTCTGTCGAGATACCAAGCACACGCCGGTCTTCGAGCCGTTCGGCCATGAGCGGCACTTTGGTCATCTGGAACCAGCGTGTTTCGCCTGTCGCGTAGGTCACTTGTTCCTCAGCGATGAGCATCGACTGGCCGGAGCGCATTACCTCTTGATCGGTCTCAAGGAAATATTTTTGCTCGGCGGCGTTGGTGTTGAAATCCGCGTCGGTTTTGCCCACCAACTCCTCAGCCGTTGTGCCGTATAAATTCGCTGTCGGTTGGTTGGCCAACAGATACTTGCCATCCCAATCTTTAACGAACACAAAGCCGGGGTTGAGGTCGATGACGCGGCGCAGGAAAGCGTCCTGTTCACGCAGCGCTTGTTCGGATTGGACGCGCTCAGTGATGTCGCGGGCGACGCACACAATGCCCTCTGAGACGCCGTTTTGATCTTGAATAATCGAACTCGAAAAGGTGATGGGAATTTTGATACCATCTCTGCCGACGAAGGAAGTTTCGACGTTACGGTTGACGCCTCTACCTGTGAGCAGCATCGCGTTCAGGCGCGAGAGGGTGCTGTCTTCTTGCGACAGCAGCATGTTGATCGTTTGCCCGACGAGTTCGTCGCTGCGATAGCCAAGCGTACCGAGCGCGGCGGTGTTCACGGTTTGGATGACACCTTTGGTGTCGATCACGATCAGCATTTCAGCCATCGAACCGATGATGTTCTTGAGACGCAGTTGAGTATCGCTCAGGTTAGCGACCATTTGATTGAAAGCGTTGGCTAAGACACCGATTTCGTCGCCTGTGTCCAGCGTGATGCGCGTGTCCAGCTTGCCCGCGCTGATGTCTTGCGCGGCTTCTTTGAGTCGCAGAATAGGCGCGGCGATCAAACGGGTGAGCAGCAGCCCCGCGCCGATGGCGAACACTACCAGCCCGACGATCACGCCGATACTGATACTGCGGGCTTCATTCGCCGCTTGTTCCGCGAGGGCGTCCTGCCGATCCAACGCTTGCAGATGGGCATTAGTCACTTCGTCCAGCGCGTAGAAGAAGGCCGATGCTTCATCTTCGAGACGGGCGCGGGCTGCCAGCACGTTCAGGCCAGATGGACCACGGCGCTGCAAATCGATCAACACGCGGCTCTGCTGGTAGAGCCGGGCGGCGGCGCTGCTGATTTCGGTGCTGCGGTCTAATAGTCCTTCTTGGCCTTGAACCGCTGTGCGGTATTCAACGACCCATTCATCAACCAGCGCTTTTGCGTCTTCGAGTTCGGCTTGTTCGTCTTCGAGCTGCTCTGCAAGTTCAATTTCAGCTAGATACTGCCTGCCGACAGTGGCAACGAGGGAATAGGCTAAGGCAGATTCGCCCATCGACTCCGTCGCGGCTTTGATTTGCCCGAGCGCCAAAAGCGCCGGAGCATTGACATGCGAGATGACTTCATAGGCTTCAATGGTGCGCTGTGTCGACAACAAATTGACCACGCCGAGCACCATCGACAGCAGGGCGAAGCCTAAAAATGCGACGATGAGTTTTGCGCGTAAGGTCATGTTGGGTTGTTCCTAAAAAGTTGGAAGCAGTGCGCCGATGGTTGCATGGGGGTTCTTGAAGACTCGTCCCTGATTACAATAGTCTGCGGTAAAATTACAACGGAACTTTAATAAGACGATTATTTAAGAATTATATGTCGGCTTAGACTGCGCCTTCATTAAGAATGGAGATGGCACTCATCGGTTTCTTATCAACATTCTGCGCTTTCGCATCCGCAGTTGTACGCAAATTGGTCAGTCAAGTTGTTGTCACCACTTCAGAAGTTGCTAATTCGCCTTTTTCTATCAACCTTACGCAATCTCAAAGGATAGTTGTTGTATGGTTTAGATAAGGTAAATAATCCATTGTGATTGCTTACTGATGTCTAGCATTTATCTGCACATCTGTCAGTGACAAGGGGATAGAGCGATGGTGTCTGCGCCGGGAACTGCTCACAATCACTGGATATGGCTAGACGAAACCGGCAAGAACCACGAAGTACGCATGTTTGAAACCGGCGACACTCTCATCTGGGAAGCGTGGGTCGATACTGGCGAGGGG
>JACMMD010001020.1 GCA_014379235.1 Anaerolineae bacterium | reverse complement strand
GACCTAGCGGCGGTTGGCAGTTGTTCGGTCAGTGCCATCAGTGACGTTAACCAGCGCAGCGGAGCGGGCACAAACTTCAGTGTCGCTGGAACGCTGGCAGGCGGCAGCAGCGCCGATGTAGATGGGCAGACGGTGGGTGCAGATGGCCTCATCTGGTATCGCCTGACAACTGGCTCATGGGTACGGAGTGATGTCGTTACTGCGGAGACGGCTTGTTCACAGGTGGCGGTGGTTATGCCCTAAGGCGCTGGTTCAGATGTAGGAATATTAACACGATCTACTTTTCGAAGCGCAGTTCGAGATGTTCCACTGTCGCCGCCAGATAATCGAGCAGACCATAGGCGAACACCGCGATTCCGGCCATCTCGAACAGTTCTTCCACCGGGCCGAGCGCCCGCGTCAGCGCGCCGCCGCCGCCTTCCGCGCTGGTCTCTACCGCGCTGACCATCTCCAAGCCAATCGCGCCGGATACGAAAATCGCGCCGCCGATCATGATGATGGCCGTCGTTCGTCTTGGCAGCCGCCGCAGCATCGGTAAATAGGCCAGCGCCACCAATCCGGCGAAGATCATGCCGGGAATCACCCAACTAAAATACAGCGCGCCGCTCGTGTTGAGCAGGAGACGCAGGGGTTCGGCGGTGCGCTCGTGGAGTTCGCTGGAGTCGTCAAGCGCGAGGTAGATGAAAATCAGCGCCAGCACGCGCCAATGCAGCACGAAGCCAAGCCGCTCGCGGCCCGCGTCACGTTTGTGTCCGGCGGCGATAAGCCATAACAGCGCGGCGCAAAACACCATCGCAAACACCGAATACCATGTTGGTATGCTGGCTTCCTGATTGGCGTTCAAGATGATGGTGAAGCCGTAGGGATTGACGTAATTCGGCAGTGATTGATAATAGCGGATGGCGGCGCTGATGCCGATCAAGACGATCACGATCACGTTCATCGAGAGCGCAATCCGTCGCGGCGAAAGTGTAATTGTGTTCGTCTCGGCGGCGGGTGTGTTGCTAAAGCGCAGGTTCAACGTGCCGATGGCCACTCGCGCATAATCCAACAGCGTATACAGAAACAACGCCGCGCCAAGCAGTTCGCAGCCTTCTTCCAAAGAGCGAAATACCGACAGCAGCATCGACGCAGATTCGACGGATTGTGCCGACAAATCCAGCGTTTCGATGGTTTCGCCAATCAGTTCGAAGCCCAATATGCCGCCGACGAAAATGACACCGGAAATCACGAACAGCCGCCGTGTACGCGCTGGAAGGCTGGCCAGAAAGCGGCGGTAAATCACGGGCAGCAGCGCGGCGATGATGAGAAATGGCACAGCCCACAGCGCCCAACCAAGCGGGATGGTCGGGTTGAGTTGGTCGAGCGCCCACTTCTCGAACGCTTCGTGAACGCCGGCCTTCTCGTTGATCGACAGCAGCAGGAAACCGACAGCCAGCCAGCGCCAATGATTCTGAGCCACAACGTCCCTGTTCGGGAACGGATAATTCGACAGCAACCACAGCAGCAGCGAACACAGCAGCAGCACTAAACACTGTACCCACGTCGAAAAGCTGCCTGACTGCCCGACTTTGAACAGCAGTTCGATGCTGTAAGGATCGGGATTGGACAGGCGAATAGCGGCGGCGATTAGACTAACAACAGCGAAAACAATCGCCACTGTCATAAACAGCACACCGATGCGCCGAGCGGAAAGAACGATCACAGGTCAGCGCCTTTGCCATAAGAAGGTTCAAGGGTCGAAGGTCGCGGGCTAACAATCCCAGCGGTTTGCGACTGCGTGTTCATCAGTGCCAGATAATCCAGCAGTGTGTACGCGAAAACGCCAATCCCCGCGAATTCCAGCGTTTCTTCAACAATCGCCAGCAGCGCGTAGATCAGCGTTTGGTCGCCGTTTTGCTCTGCGTATTTGCCGCCGACCATCTCCATGCCTACCGCGCCGCCTAGAAACAAAGCCGCCGCCACGACCAGCAGGACACGGGGACGCGCCGGAAGCCGCCACCAGAAGCGCACATACACCAGCGCAAATAGGGCGACCAGCGCTATCGCCGGAATGATCCACGCATAGTAAAAAGCGCCGCTTGCACTCAGCGAACCGCGCAGTGGCTCAATCGTTTTTTCATGAATCGAGGTCATCTCATCCAGCGACAGCAGCATAAATATCACTGCCAGCCCGCGCCAGTAATTTCGACCTCGCCCTTTGATTCCCTCCCTGCTTGCGGGCAGTGTTAGGGAGGGGTGTTGTCCGATCACCCAAGCGATCAACCCGCTCAACATCAGCAGCGTTGATGATAACCATGTGGGCAGGCTGGACTCGTAGTTCATGTC
>JACMMD010001019.1 GCA_014379235.1 Anaerolineae bacterium | reverse complement strand
TTCCAGCAGCGGCACGAATAGAATCGGATCGCGGTTTTTCGGAATGTACAAGCCAATCGGACGCTCCGACGCGATATGTACGAAGCCCGACGCATAGATGACGTTGTAGGTATCGAGCAGCAGAATGCCATCGAGACGCGCCTCTGCGACACGCTCTTGAATGTGCGCGACCTTGCGGCGGTAGAAGGCTTCACCAAGCGGCATCATGTTGGCGCTCATGAGAGAACAACCTCTTGGCGCTGTGTTCCAGCGCGGGAGGCCGTCGCTGTCACTGTAACCTTGCTGCCCTGCGGAGCGCGGATTAACCATTCGGCGCGTTTGCGCGTGGGATTCCATTCAGGCAGCCACGGCGACCATGTGGCTTTGCGCTCGTCGCGTCCGGCTAAATGGCCGAGGTCTTGCGTTTGCGCGCCCATTTTGAGTTCCGCGCCGCCGAGTTCGAGAGATGCCGTTACCGTGCTGGCCGTGCCATGCTTGAGCGCACGCTGCGTCAAATTGGTCGGCAGATAGCCCTGATTGGCCACTACCGCCGACACTTTGTACAGGTCAGCGCCAAGTGCTTCGACCTCGACATCGGTGATGCGTAAGATTGGCGCACAGGCCGCATGGCGCAGTGTGAACAAACAGTTGCTGTGGATCGCATCACGTAAGAAAGCCTTCGCTTTGTCCGTGACCGCGACGGACGCGGGCGGCGGATTGCGGAAGGTGTACATATGTGTCCAACCGCCGATCTCGACGCGCCCGAACTGCGGATGCTCGAACGGCGTCCACTCGACAAAACCTTTGCCGCCGAGATGTTCGTCGTTGTAGTGCAGCAGCTTGATCTCATCCTCGGTGGAACGGGCGCGAACCTGATATTTGGCCGGGTCAGCGATACCTGCCGCCAGTTCGGGATTCCAGATTTCCGTCGAGAAGGTGATGATGCCCAGTTCGTCATATGACCACTGCATCAGCGAACCCGTGCGCGGGTTTTCGGGGTCGGGTGTGAATTCTTCGTAGACCGAGATGACTGGATAGCCCGTTAAGCTGGTGGCTACCGCGCCGATGGTTTTGTACAGCGCCAAATCCTGCGGCGGGATAGCTTTGTCGGGCGCAATCAACGAGGGTCGCAGATGGACACCGCCGTGTGTGTGATAACATTGCATTCCGGCGATGTTGGGATGCTCGATGATGAAGCGGGCCGTGGCTATGGCTTCGGGTTCGGACAGCGGATAATCGCCCGCGCCGTACTGTCGGAACTCCGCCCACCAGCCCGCCGGAAAGTTGCGGTTCATGTTGCCATCACGCGGTTTTTGAATGTCGAAGCTCGCACCGTCCCACTCGCCGCGAATGACACCTTCGCGGTACAGGCGATAGTAGGGGCCGCCGCCGACTTCGCCAGCGGCGCGCTGTATCATCAAGCGCGGGTCATCAGGCGAGGCTTTCCACTCTCCGGCGGGGTCTTGAATCCTCATTTGCACGATCAAGCCGTCGCCGTTGATGTCCTGCTGGCACAGGCCGCGAGTCTGTTCGTCGCCGGGGAGATAACGCCCGTTACCGCACCAGTGATGCCCCGTCGTCAGGCTGATTTC
>JACMMD010001018.1 GCA_014379235.1 Anaerolineae bacterium | reverse complement strand
CTCAAGAACGCGCCGCCGCTCGACGGAATGCTGCTGGCGCTGCACGGCGCGATGGTGTCTGAGAATTATCCCGATGCCGATGGCGAAATCGTGCGCCGTGTACGTGAGACGCTCGGCGCGGATGTGCCGCTGGTGGTGACGCACGATTATCACGCCAACATCTCACGGCAAGTGATTCTCAACTCAACCGCGTTGGTGATTTATAAAACTAACCCACATGTCGATCAACGCGAACGGGGCTTGCACGCCGCCGGAATTCTATCGCGGACGATCAAGGGCGAAGTGCGCCCCGTACAATACATCGTCAAGCCGCCGCTGCTGCTCAACATCATCCACCACAACACCAGTGCCGAACCGATGCGGAGCATTATGGAAGCAGCGCGGGAACTCGAACAGCAGCCGGGGATTCTGGCGGCCAACGTGGCGGCGGGCTTCCAATATGCCGACGTAGCCGAGATGGGGCCATCGGTGGTGGTGGTGACGGATGGCGACGAAGCTCTCGCGCAGGATGAAGCGTATCGGTTAGCGTCAAAGTTGTGGAACGCCCGCGAACAGATGGCGTTCAAACTACCGGATGCTGAGAGGGCGGTAGGTATAGCGCTGGCAGAATCATCAATGCCCGTCCTGCTGGTCGAAACGGGCGACAACATCGGCGGCGGCTCTGCCGGCGATGCGACGTTCATCTTAGGCGAACTGCTGCGCCAGAACGCTAAGGGCTGGCTGGTTGTCCTATCTGATCCCGAAGCGGTGCAAGCCTGTGCTCAGGTCGGCATTGGTGCGACAGTGACGCTCAATATCGGTGGCAAGCGCGATAATCTTCACGGCGAACCTGTCAGCGTGACCGGACGGGTCAAAGTGCTGCACGATGGTAAATACATCGAAACCGAGACGCGACACGGCGGCGAACGCTACCGCGATCAGGGTTTGACGGCGGTTCTGGAAATGCCTCACGACACGCCGGAGTCAGCCAACGTGATCGTTTTGACCTCGCTGCGTGAGCCGCCGTTCAGCCTGAATCAACTGCTGAGTTTGGGCATTCAGCCGCAGTTAAAGCGCATTATCGTGGTTAAGGCGGCGGTGGCCTTCCGCGCCGCTTACGAACCTATCGCGGGGCGTATCATCGAGGTCGATACACCGGGGTTGACGGCGGTCAATCCAGCGCGCTTCAATTATCGCCATGTGCGGCGTCCGTTGTGGGGATTGGATGACATAAATGTTTAAGCGGCTGTAGCTGCGCTCATAGAGGTTGATTTCCGGTTTGGCGCTTTGTTGCTACAATATCGGGACTAAGCAGTTCATTGCCTGACCGCAGTAGGGTAGCGCACGATGCACAGCCCACAGCCCGAACGCAAAGTCTTCGTCAGCTATCGCCGCATCGACAACCCTGATTTTGTCGAGCGTATCCGCGATTGGTTCATGCAGCGCTACGGACGTCCCAATGTGTTCATGGACTTTGACAACATCCCGCCATTTACCCCATTTGCCGATTATATCCGTGAGCGTGTGCGCGAATGTGATGTTCTAATCGCCATCATCGGGCCGCGCTGGCTGGAACTACTGCGCGAAAAGACCTTTGACCCCGCCGACGATTATGTGCGCGTAGAGATTCGGCTGGCGTTGGAAGAAAACAAGCTTATCGCGCCGATCTGTATCAAAGGTGCCGCCGTCCCGCATGGTGACGACCTGCCCGATGACCTACGTGCGCTGATCGGCTACAACGCCGCTCATCTCGATTCGGGGCGCACGTTCCTCGACAATATCGAACTTATCATGGATGCCGTCGAACAAGAGTTGGCGCGCCGCGAACGTGTTCAGGTAGACATCGGCAACGTCGAGGCGATGACCACAGCCCCCTTTGAACTACACGACGCCATTCTCAACTTTCACAGCGCCGCCGACAGCAACGAATGGAAAGCCGCGTTAATGTGGCTGGAGCGGATTCGCCAATCCAAGCAAGCGCCGCGCTTTTTTCGGTTGGACGAATACGAGAACGAAATCCGCGCGGAAATTGAGAACGAAGCTGCCGAGCGTGACTATAAGGTGATTCGTATCATG
>JACMMD010000107.1 GCA_014379235.1 Anaerolineae bacterium | reverse complement strand
TTTCTAAGTCAGTGCCGTTACTTTGTAATTCCTGCATAGTCGCCATCCGGTCACGAATGCGCGCTTGATCTGCTGGACTGTAGCGCTCGCGGTGGTGTTGAAGAAGATTGGACGTGAATTTGTGCAAGTTCACCACTCATTTATCGGACGAACTGCCGCGAATGCAATCAGCGGTTTTCACGCCGTTTCCGTATCACTGCTGCTAAAAACTTTTGCTTGTACATGGGCTGTCATTGCTCGATAAATCGTTTCCAATGACTTGCGAATATCGCCCGGTGGCGACTCCAATCGGTGCAATACAGTGGCATTTGCTTCGGGCGCGGCAATATGCGGTGCTGACCAATCGAGCAGATTATTTCCCCAGAAATGCGCGAGGTCTGCCTCAAGCGCCGGGCCAGATGCATCTACAATGAGATTGGCATCAGGGGAATCGTCTACTGGCAGGGCGGTAGCGCGGCGTTTTCGCAGGGCCTCGATGATCTGCGCTTGTGTACGTCCGCGCAGGCTGAAAATCAAAAACGGGTCATGATCGAACTGTTCGCCGAGCAAATAGTACACGGCGGCGATATGCTTGCACGGGTTGGCGTAATCACGACAGGAACACTCGGTCACTATATCGTCTATGCTCGTTGGAAACAGCGACACACGGGCCGTTTCGAAGGCGGTTTCAATCGCTTGCGGCATCGTGCCATCTAGCAATTGAGCAGCGAAGATGGCTTGTTCGCTGATGGCATCCAGTACACGCTCCCAATCAGCATCAGCGATTTTGGCCACCTCGATCTCTACCTTATAGGGTTTCGGGTTAGAACCTTGAACTCGCGCTTCGACTAATCCCACTTGCACCTCGATCTTTAGCACCTGCCCACTGCGCGCATAACTGCGCCCGCGCTGCAACCGACTGCCAATGCCATAGCTTTCCAGCACGGACAGCCAGCGTTTTGCCCACCAGTTAGACGCGAATGCTCCGCGCTGACTGCGGCTCTGGATGCCATCCTTTGCTTTAATCGGCTGCGACGGCGGAAAATAGTCGTAATAGTCGGGCTGTTTAGGAGTGCTTTTGCGCTTTGGCATACATCAATCTCCGACTTCACGCAGTTTTACCAAATCCCGCAAGCTGGCGGTATTCAACTCGGTGAGCCAGCTTTCGTCCGCGCCAACAATACGATCAGCCAGCGCTTTTTTACTTTCGATCATATCGTCAATTTTTTCCTCTAACGTGCCCGTACATACAAATTTATGGACTTGCACATTGCGCGTCTGCCCGATGCGGAAGGCACGATCCGTCGCCTGATTTTCAACCGCCGGATTCCACCAGCGATCATAATGAAATACGTGATTGGCGCGGGTCAGGTTCAAGCCAACACCGCCCGCTTTTAACGAGAGGATAAAGACCTTTGGCCCACGTTCGGCTTGAAAACGCCGGATCATTTCCTCGCGTTCTTGAACTTTCGTGCTGCCGTGCAGCCACAGCGGTTCGTCATAGAACGTCGCTTGCAGGTGCTTTCGCAGCTTCTCGCCCATTTCCGCGAACTGCGTAAAAATCAGCGCTCGGTCATCCGTCGCATACACTTCTTCTAGCATTTCGGTCAGCCGCTCCAGCTTGCCCGAACGTCCGTCGAGTGCGCTGCCATCCTTAAGATACTGCGCCGGATGATTGCAAACCTGTTTCAACTGCATCAACAGCGATAACACCAGCCCTCGCCGCGACATCGAATCGCCTTCAGCGTCCGCCCCTTCGATGCGCTCCATAACATCCTTGACCACTGCCTCATAGAGCGTACCCTGCTCCATTGTCAGCGTGGTATAGACTTTCATCTCCAGCTTATCCGGCAGATCGCTGATGACGGCGGGGTCGGTTTTGAGACGACGCAAAATAAGCGGTGCGGAAAGCCGTTTCAACTTTGCGGCGGCATCAACATCGTCCAGCTTTTCAATCGGATTGGCGAAGCGGCGGCGAAAGTTTTGTTCGCTGCCCAAATAGCCGGGATTAAGAAAATGAAAAATCGACCACAGTTCCGTGAGACGGTTCTCGACGGGTGTGCCCGTGAGTGCGATGCGGAAATCGCTCTTGAGGGCGCGCGCTGCTTGCGCCTGTTTGGTTGCGCTGTTCTTGATGTTCTGCGCTTCATCTAGGATTACCGTTGACCATTCAACCGTCTCAAGCGTTTCACGATCACGCGCCAGCAGCGGGTAGCTGGTGAGTACAACATCCGCCTCTTTGATCTCACTGGCAAAGGAATCGCCAGAGGTACGAGCCGCCCCTTGATGCGTGTGGATTTTCATGATCGGCGCGAAACGTTGCAGTTCGCGCCGCCAGTTGCCGACGACGGATGTGGGGCAAACGACGAGCGTAGGACGGGATGACCCTGCTCCATTTTTGGTGTGCAGCAGGAAAGCTATCGCCTGTAAAGTGTTGTGGGTAACAATGTATTCATCAGTCATGTAGAGATGGTTATCCGAGTCCAGCAGAATACATTGGGCTTCTTCGCGCCCATCATATTCAATCCGCTCAATAGAGCGAGTTGGCTCGTACTTTAGGCCGGGTGCATAAGATTGCAGCTTGCGTTGCAGGCGAAATGGCTGAATGTGCGCGGGCAGCGAAATGTAGAGTCGATAGGCAAGCTGCCCCGTTCGGCGTTCACCCTTGTGCGTATAATGAGGAATTTTGGTGTCCATGCGAACGCGCCCACCGAGAGATTGGACGAGTTCTTTTACATCGTTGGCAAGTTGCTTGGAGACAGTGACAAATTCGACAGCGGTGAAATTGATCCCGTTTCGTGCGGTGCCAGAGGGACAGCCATCGGTGTCCATCAAGCCTTGAAGCAGAGCGATGCGGTTTTCTACTGAATTATAGAGATATGACTTGGGGATAAACTTGCCTTCCGCCCTATGTCCCATAAGCTCCAAGTTATGTAGTATGCTGACTAGCGGATTTGGTGTACCAGCGCGTCCCGAAGATATGCGGAAATCATATTTACTTGCGTGTCTTATTGCCACGCCTTCAGGTAGCAGAGGGGTGACTGCCTCGACCATCTCAACATCTTGCGTTGAAAACATTACGGTTTTTTGGCTCAGACCACCGTCGCCTATGAGCGCGCCCAAAAGGTACGGATCAAGCGGCACTGGCTGTTCTTCAAACTCGACTGGCTGTACCATTGGAATAAAATACTTCCGATTGCCAGCGGCATCTTTAAGTCCCCTCGCTGCGAGTTCTGCCGTCGTCACAATCATGTAAGGGTTGCCGCGCAGCTTGCGAACCGGCGTGTTGACAGCCCACAAATGCTCTGCCGTGACACGGGTGCTGCTGCCATCACTGAATGTCACTTTGTAAATATTCTGCTCCCCTTGTGGAAACACGCCGACGACATTGGCACAGCCGCCATCGGGGTTAATGACCCGATCCCCCACTTGAATGTCGCCCATGCGTTTCCAGCCAGTCGGTATATAGACACGAGTGGAGATAGCCCCTGCTTTGCCCAAGCCCATATCGTCTGCCAGACACGCACCTAGACCATAGCGCCGCAGGAATGCCAACCACGAATAGCCGCGTATTTGATACGGACGCAGTTCGGCGCGTAGTTCTTCCGGCGGAGATAGGGTTTCGATCTGTTCCGGCTTTTGCAGCGTGTCGAGCAGCTTTTTTAGCCAGCCATCGGCGCGAACGTTGTCTATGGGAATCGTGTCTGCGGTTTCGTCACCGTCCAGCCCTAAGCGCAGCGCGTCACTCAGAGGAAGTTCGCCACTGCCGTGTTCAAAGAAACGCAATCCTGCTTCAACTTGCGCGGTATCCAGCAGCACCCACTGCCCACGAACCCGCACGAGGGGCTGTTTGAGCGCAGCAAGGCGCATGAATTCTTCGCGTTCAATCGTATGTCCACCGAGCATCACTTGATATTCGTAATTCACCAGTGTATCCAGCGACAGCCGCGTTTTGCTGTTTTGCTTGCCGCCGCTGACTTTCACTCTTGCAGATAGCCGGGCTTTCTTGCCACCAGACCCCCACCAGCGCGGCAGCAGCACTCGAAAGCCACTTGCCTGTAACAGCGGTGCTGCATCTTGCAGAAACATGTATGCTTGTTCCGCATCGAAGCTGGCACTTGTAGGCGCAGCACTTCGCAAGCTGTCTAGAATGGGAGTGAACAGCCGGCCAGCAAATGCCAGTCCACGTAGCAACCGTTCCTGTGGCTGGTCGAAGCGCTGCTGAAGATAGGGATCGGCCTGTCCACGCCAAATTTGGCTGGCGGGCACAATCAGGCTAGGGTCGTCTGCGGCTTGCAGTAGATAATGCACCTGCCACTTCTGTTGTCCTCCACTTCAGGCGCATCGAGCCTGAACGCAATGCGAAAGGTGCTGTTGCCTGCCGCCTCAGTTTGCCCGGCCCATGATTGCCAAGATTTGAACAACGCTTCGGTGTCAGCAGTTGGCAGCTTGAGTTGAGCATCGGCTGTCGTCAGTGCCGTCAACCATGCCGCGCCAACGCTGCGCCCCGACGGCAGTTTTAAATGTGTGGCGGAATCGCGTATGGTTGAATTCACTATTGCGCTGACAAATTGACTCAAGAGCTTGAAGGGGGACAAGGCGGTTTCAGGGCTTTCGGCTAATGCGCGGCAGATCGGTGGCATCTGCGCTGCCAATCCCTCGAGGCGTTCTGGGTGTTCTGGCAGCGGCTGCCAAAAAGCGCGATAGCGAAAACCATCACGTTCCAACGCGGGTATCACTTGCTGCTTAGAAACCAACGCCAGAGCTTCTAACGCGGCTGCCCGCCAGAAATGCAGGCTGCTCCCGATGTCTGTTCGATGAGCCAGCGCTAGCAGTAAATCGAGTGTGTCATTCATGATAAGTTCCAAGCCGTCTACCTGCCAGCGACTTAGTTCAGAGGACGCGGAAACATTGTCCGCAAAAGCTCCTGTTGCGCGCATCTCTGGCGAGGCTTGAGGTTGGTGCTCGGTGCTTGGCAGCCATACTGTGAATGAAAGCAGCTCTGGTTGAGCGTGTGAGACGAGGTTAGTTATCCAGTCGTGAAGCTGGTCAGCGGGAGTGACAAAGGCATACAAATCGATTTTGCGGCGGTCAGATTTGCGTCCAAGCGCAGAATCCTGTTCGCCCCATAGTCGAAAACGCGAGGAGTCTAAATGATAGGTGCCATGAAAAATATTCATACCACTTTTAACACATATTGGTCTTATCAATAAAAGTTTAGTATAGCGTCATAAATCGCAGAGCAGTACAAGTTCTAACACTCAGGTGTCAAGTCGATGTTTTCGAATTAGGTACTATTGCCACTATAGGAAGTGGAACAGTTATAGAGAAATTTCTCGTCTTTCCCGCGCCGATTGGTAGATCGCTAAGACGACTTCGAGCGAACGCCGTGCTTCGCGTCCATGTGTTGCGGGCAAACGCTTCTCACGGATGGCATTAGCCATCTCGATGATCTGTTGCCGATGGCTGAAACCATAGACCGTCGGTGGGTCAATGGCTTCGTGAGTGAGCATCTCGCGCTCATGTTCCAATTCGCCACGTACTTTCCACAATACCTTTTTATTGAGCGCTGTACCACCGACTTTGACCGACCCATGTTCACCGAAAATCGCCACCGAGCCTTCGAGGTTTTCGGGGTACGTCAGCGTCGAGCCTTCGATGGTGGCTAGCGCTCCACTTTTGAAGCGCAGCACGACTACGCCGACATCTTCCGCTTCCATACGAACTCAAGATGCATCCGGCGCTGGGTGCGTTATTGTGCGGGATCATCCCGGCGAACGAGGCGGTGTCGTATGCCCATCACTGTCACACCAGCGTCTACAGCTATGATCCCAAGGCGTCGGCCAGCAAAGCGTATGCCCAGTTGGTCGGCAGGATCGCGGGACAGCTGCTCGGAAAGCGAGGCGGCTGATGGCAACAGGAAACGGCAGCCACAAGCGGCAGATCAACACCAGCCCGCTCGACAGCATCACCGTCGCTATGCTCGGCGATGGCGCATTCCATGCAATGTCTGATGACAGCTTACGCGTAGAACGCATCCTGCTAGAGCTGGTGCGACCTGATCCGGTGCAGCCGCGGCGCGTGCTGCCAGAACGGGTGTATCACGGATTTCACAGCCAGCGGCTGACGCCATCGCAAGCGCTGCGCGAGCTGATCCACAGCGCACAGCTAGCGGCACGTCAACAGGGGCGCCCATTCACGAGTGTGATCGAACTGCTT
>JACMMD010001017.1 GCA_014379235.1 Anaerolineae bacterium | reverse complement strand
CGTGATGACGCGGGCAGCGAAAGTGCTGGCGGTCATACCGTGTTCGGCCAACAGCACCAGATACACGTTGATGGCATCGCTGGCGGTCTTGTCAGGGTCTTCGCCTGTGAGCATATAGATGAAGTTTTGCGCCAGCGTCAAATCAGCGCGTGGAGCGATAGGCTCTTGTCCTTTGCGGATACGATCCCAAGCCGCGCAAATAGTGGTGATCTGGCCGGTTACGCGCACGGCCTTGCGGCGGGCAGCGTCTTTGCTGAGGTCTTCGCCTTCAGGGTCATAGAAGGCCAGGGCTGAAACCGCCGTCCGCAGCACCGCCATCGGGTTGGCATCTCTCGGATACGATTTCAGGTCTTTGATGATTTCGTCCGGTAGGACGGCCTGAGCGGCGATTTGCGAACGCAGGTCTTCGAGTTCTTGCGCGTTGGGTAGACGTTCGTGCCACAGCAAATATACGACATCTTCAAACGTTGCGTTCTCTGCGAGGTCTTCAATCGTATAGCCCTCGTAGATCAGGCGTCCTTCCGTGCCTTCTACAAGGCTCGTTTTACTGTCGCCAACGACCACATCTTCGAGGCCGCCTTTCGGTTTTGCAGACATACTAATAGCTCCTTAACTGAATCCGTGATGAAAAACCACGATGCCCGATGTGGGGCATCGGTGTATCTTTATGTGATGTGAGTTTGGTGCAGCGATGTGTGCTAGAGGCAATGCAACAGTCCACAACTAGGAGATCGCGGCGTGCCAAACGTCGTGTGCCGCTTCCATGCGTCAAAGCGAGAAAAGTATAACACCGCAGACAGGCTTGAGCAACGGAAATCCTGCGGCCTGTGCCGAAACTGGCCCGCCACTTGCGAAACATTCTCATTCATGCTAGTCTAGCAATCATGAATATCAACGCGCCGTTTGCCATCGAGTCTGTTTTTTACACACCAGTGCCCACGCTTGTTAGCGTCGTCTGCATGTGTCTGATGTGTCGCAAAACGCAGTCTCCGGGGCGCGCGGCGTTGTCTGCTTGATACGCGACAGTATCACTAACGCTAAAAAACAACGAGCCGCCCCGGAATAGGGCGGCTTTTTTGTTGCAGTTCGCGGCGCGCCACAGCAGGCGCAGCAAAATGGGATAGAGTATGAGGATTTTTCTGAATCGGGAACTACAGGCGCGTATCTTCGACCATTTGAAAAGCGCTTATCCCAACGAGGGGGGCGGCTTTTTGGTCGGCGCACAGGGCAGCGACGAGGTGCAAATTCAGGACATCATCGGTGTCGAGAACGTGTTTGAAGCGGCGGAACAGTATCACCGTTACGCGATGACACCGCAGGATTGGATGCGATTG
Source organism: Anaerolineae bacterium (assembly GCA_014379235.1). Taxonomy (GTDB): domain Bacteria; phylum Chloroflexota; class Anaerolineae; order Aggregatilineales; family Phototrophicaceae; genus JACMMD01. The sequence continues at coordinate 939 of JACMMD010001017.1, read as the reverse complement.
GAAGATGAGGCTGATAATCTCGGCTTGACGTTGGTGGGCTACTTTCACAGCCATCCCGATTCGCCGTGTATCCCGTCGATTTATGACCGCGATCACGCGCTGCCCAATTTTGTATACCTCATTACTGAGGTGACGAATGGGGTGCCAGTCGATATGAAGTCGTGGCGGTTGCGGCAAGATCGTTCGCAGTTCGATCAGGATGATCTGTCAGTGGACATTTAATAAGCCACCCGGCTAATGCGTTCATGACAAAACCCATTACATAATGAGGAGCGCGTCATGACGCACCCGTTCAAAGCAGAGTAGGAATTGACCGACAGACAGTTTCGCAAGCAAACAAAGAAGCAAAGGGAATAAGACTATGAGCAGCAACGGACAATCGCAAGACCATAAGCCGAGTTTCAACACCAATGCGCTTCACGCAGGATACAAGCCTGACCCGACGACAGGCTCTCGCGCTGTGCCGATCTATCAGACGACCTCGTACCAGTTCCGCGATACCGATCATGCAGCAGCGCTTTTCTCGCTGGCCGAACCCGGCAACATTTACACGCGCATCATGAACCCGACGACAGACGTGTTCGAGCAGCGTATTGCCGCGCTTGAAGGCGGCATCGCGGGTTTGGCGACGGCTTCCGGCCAATTTGCCGAAACGCTGACCGTCTTGACGCTGTGCAATGCTGGCGACGAAATCATCTCTAGCAGCGCGCTGTACGGCGGTACGTACACGCTGTTCGCCTATAGTTTGCAGCGACTTGGCGTGACCGTGCGTTGGGTCGAAGGCACGAACCCCGATGATTTCGCGGCGCTCATCAACGACAAAACCAAGTTGATTTATCTTGAAACCATCGGCAACCCCAAGCTGGAAATCCCCGATTTTGAAGGGATTGCCGAAGTCGCTCACGCGCATGGTATCCCCGTCGTGGTGGATAACACATT
>JACMMD010001016.1 GCA_014379235.1 Anaerolineae bacterium | reverse complement strand
TTTCGAGCGCACTACAGGGCTACCAGTGGGCTATCAATCGCCATAAGGCTGATGGCACACCCCATATACTGTCAAACAGTTGGGGCATCTTTCAGGAAGACTGGGACCCTGCTTATGCCACCGATCCGACGCATCCGTTCACCCGTAAGGTGGTTGAGGCGCTCAACGAGGGCATTATCGTTTTGTTTGCCGCGGGTAACTGCGGGCAGACCTGCCCTGATGGCCGCTGCGGCGCGGATAACGGGCCGGGTCGGGACATCTGGGGCGCAAACGGGCATCCGCGTGTCATGACTGTAGGCGCTGTCAACCTTGATGAGCGCTGGGTTGGTTACAGCAGTCAGGGGCCCGCAGCACTCGATCCCAACAAACCCGATTTTTGTTCGATCACCCACTTCGCGGGCTACTTCCCCAGCATTGACCCAGCCGGGACGAGTGATGGCGGCACGTCCGCAGCTACGCCAGTTGCGGCAGGGGTTATTGCGCTGCTTCTACAAGCGAAGGCCAGCCTGACTCAGGATCAGATCAAGACTGCGCTCAAGACGACGGCCAAAGACATTGGCCCGGCGGGTTGGGATCAGCACTCCGGCGCGGGCATTATCAGCGCCAAGAGAGCCTATGACAACCTCGTCGCCGCGCCCACGCTAAAGTTCCGCGATGACGCGACATTGAAGTTCACGGACGATGGCGGCAGCCTCAAGGGTTATGACGATGTGACCGTGAAATTCCGCGATGACGTGACCATCAAGTTCACAGACGACGGTGGCACACTCAAAGTTATCGAGGATATTAAGCTGCCGGAACGGGATGTAATAGACCCGCGTGATCCACGCGGGCGGCAACAAACATCCCAGATGGGTAACGGCACTCCCTTTATCCTTTCGACGCCGCATCACTCGATGGCCTGGGCCGGAACCGGCCCAACACAGGGCAGCCAACCAAGCCGGAACCAACTCTACGAAGCCACGCTGATGGAGTATGAGGCATCTCTTACCCATATCCAGCAGCAAATCGAGCGCGCTTCTGTTGAAGTGGAAAGTTTGCAAGCGCTCTACGAAAAGCTGACGCAAGAGCATGATGCGCTTTACCGCGAGTACCAGCAGAGCATGAACGGCTAGACAACCATCGAGTACGCTGGCAGCTCCTTTCGGAAAGAGAGGAGCTGCCGCCTTCATTCCAGAGTCTATCAGTGAGGACTAGCATGATTCTGATTGTCTCGTCTGAACAAGATCTTCATACAACCACTGTGATGGAACACCTGGCGCATTTCAACGCGAAGGTGCGGCTCCTCGACTTTACAGACTATCCGCAGCGCGCGCAGCTTGCGCTCCATTATCATTCGCACTTCGACTCTAATTACACGCTGGCCCTGCCTACCGCATCACAGGTCGCCACATTTCCGTTCCCATTGGCAGAATGCCGTGTCATATGGTGGCGGCGTCCACAAAGTTATGAGATTCACCCGGAAATTAGCGACCCATCGCATCGGGCGTTCGCATTCACAGAATGCAGCGAGGCGTTTGAGGGTCTCTGGTTGGCGCTCGACAGCTTCTGGGTTAATCACCCGATTCGCACTCAGGAAGGCGGACGAAAAGCCTACCAGCTCAAGCTGGCACAGCGGCTGGGAATGGACATTCCGCAGACGCTCATCACCAATAGCCCCCAGCAGGCGCGCGAATTTGTCGATGCGCTAGGGGCAGATCGCACAATTTACAAAGCCTTCTCTGCTACTGCCAGCCACTGGCGCGAAACGCGCTTACTAAAAGCCGAGGAAATGGCGCTGTTGGATAACGTCCGTTTCGCGCCGGTCATTTTTCAGGAATATATCCCTGCCGAAGTCGATCTTCGCATCACCGTCATCGGGGACGAGATTTTCCCGGCAGCGATTTACTCGCAGGAAAGCGCTTATCCTGTCGATTTCCGCATGGATATGGGCATGACTCGCGTCGAACCGTACACCCTGCCGGGAATTGTGACCGCACAACTGCGGCAGCTTATGAAACGGCTGGGGCTTGTGTATGGCGCTATCGACATGCGATTGACACCGGATGGCCGCTTTGTATTTCTGGAAGTGAATCCGGCTGGCCAGTGGCTGTTCATCGAGCAGCGCACGGGACAGCCGATTACGGAAACTTTCGCGCAGATGCTCATGGAGCGCGACCAGTAAAACACCAACGATATTCAATTCTCTTTCTATTTGTCTGCCGCTGAACAACAGGAGAAAAGATCATGCCCGGAATTCAGTACGGTATCAATTTGAACGGACATCCACATGCCGCCTTTGGACGACCAGCCAATGCGCGTGAGCTAAACGGTCTGGCATGGGTCAGGATGGTTTTTCTTTTACACGCGGCGGTGGTTTCTGACCACGACCACACCAATATCTTTGGCTATGATCTCAACAGGCCGCTCGAATATGCGGATGCGCTCCAGCGCGCTTATGCTCACTATGACGCGCTCATCCGCAGTTATGCCGAGCATGGTATCCGCACCCTGCTCATCCTGAATCAGGAGACCTTCGCGGGTAACGCGCCCTGGCATCCCGGAAGTGATGGCAACTGGCAGCGCTTCGCGCAGGACTTCGGCGCTATCTGTGGCAAGATCGCCGCTCACTACCGCGATTTCACCGTCGATTACGAAATCTGGAATGAAGGCGATATGCCGGGGGCGCATTCCTCAGTTTTCATCGATGCCTCGAACTTCGCGCCAGTCCTGAGTGCTGCTGCCGCAAGCATCTACAACAGCAGCCCCGATGCAAAGGTCATCTTTGGCGGGCTGGTGAATGGGGCTGTGCCAGCCGCACAGTATGTCAATAAGGTACGTCAGCAGTTAGGCGGTCAGCTACCCGTCGATGGCGTTGGCGTTCATCCCTATGGGCAGCGCCTGAGCAACCAGCCGAATATTCCGGGTAACTGGCCGGGCCGGCTGGATCAGGACACGCTAAAAGTATTCGACAACGCTTTGCCCGAAAAGCTGTGGATCACCGAAATCGGCATTTCTGAACCGGGTGTGATTACATCCGCGCACTATGCAGAAATCGCAAGCTATATGCGCGGCGCTTTCAATCTGATCGAGACCAAATACGTCGACAGTATCCCCGTCGTCATCTGGTTCGGCTGGTCGGACGTGATGCGCGAAGCAGGTATCACGGATGCACAGGGGCGGCCTAAAGCCCACATTTACGACACATTTTTTGAGCTGGCTCGTAATGGCGCGCGCGCAGACGCACCCATCGTAAACGCGCCCTATCGTTTGCAGCTTGAACCAACCGCGAGCCAACTGAATGTCCGCGAGCCTGATGGAACAAAATTCCACCAGTTGACTAGCGTTACACAGGGCGATTTGCTCACCGTTGTCGAGCGGCCTGAACTTGCGATTGCAAAGATGGGCAAACCCGATCAGTGGATTCACGTCCGAACCCTCGATACCACCGAGGGCTGGGTGAATGCGGCGCTGGTCGAACCGACGACAGAATGCGCCAATGTGATCGATGCCGGAAACGCCCCCGTTCCATTTATGCTCGTCCCAAAGGCTGCGAACGTCTCGATCTACGACGGGAGTTTGACCATGCTGCCGAAACGCAGAGATGCCAACGGCCCCATTGTCATTGAACGTGGTGAGCAGGTTGCGGTGGTCGAAGACCCGCAGATTGCTTTTGAGAAAGTGAGATTAGGCGCGCTAGAAGACGGCAGTTCCGAAAATCATTGGGTGCATATCCGTACCGCCAATGGCGTAGAAGGCTGGTCTGCGGCATGGTATCTGACGGTTGGCGACGGCAGCCAGATTCCCGACGCGCTGCCCGTGCGTACTGCGGTTCACATTCGGCCTGAGCCAGTCGATAACGATGAAGATGGCAGCGCGGATACCGAACAGCCCGCGTCTATCCGGGATGCTGTAGACGCGATTCGCCAGTATTACGATCTGGAAGTCACGCTTGATTCAGTCGACCAGTATTCCGCGATGGTGCAGATTATCACGGATCTGGTGGATTACGGCGTCGTGCTGCGAAACAGCCATCAGGGCAGTGCCCCCTGGACGCTGGCAGAAGCCGAAAGTATCCATAGCGTCGTGGTGCAGTCTGCGAACCAGACCGCGCTGATCTTCGACGAACTCTACGGCGTGGACAATCCGAAAATGGCTTTCCGTGCGCTGTATGCGCCTCTGGCCGTGGCCCGCGATGGCAGGCAGTCTGTCGCCCCGCGACCCGATGAGACATGGTTTGCCAAGAACTCGTTTGGCTACGATGTCTTCTTCGGCAATCGGTCATTTTTTGCAGGCGAAAAACAAACAACGGTTCTGGCGTCGACGCAGCGCAGGTTCACCACCGAGCGGCTCATGGCGCATGAAATCGCACACACGCTCAACTGGCGCTACAACCTCCTAGACCCGGACAGCGGCCAGTTCTCAAGCATCGACAGCTATTTCGCTAACAAAGTTGAAACCGCAGATGGATTGGGCGAAAACGCGGGCCTCGTTTTCGGCGCGCAAAGCTCGAAGCAGTCCTACGAAACCGTGACCGACGCCATCGCGTGTTTCAACTTCGATGGGCTTACCGCCGATGCGAATGGGAGTACGCGCCGCACTCAGTTGAAGGCGCTGATGAAGTTGATCGCCCAGTATCGAGTTCAGGAATTCAGCCAGTCAGACCTGAGCAGCGCAATTACCAGCCTGAATAATGGCAGCTCTCCCGGTTTGGTTCAGCGCGTAAGCGCGGTTAACAGCGTGGCTCAGGTTGAAGAAATGCGGCACTGGCTTTCCAGCCTTCGGCCAGTTTCAGGCGGGTTTGCGCCGATGTTCCGAAACGGCGGAACACGGATCGGGTTCGTACCCGCGCTGCTGGATATTGATACGGACTTCATCAATCTTCGCAGCGGGCCAGGTCTCGAATTTGACCCACCAATCGCCCGCCTCACCGATAGATCGCTCGTGGAGTGGAATCAGAACTCCAGCGTGATCGACCAACGCAACAACTTCGAGTGGGTAGAAGTTGCCAGTGTCCAGCTTAACGGCTGGATTGCTAAACGCGGCAATAAGGTTCGTCTGGTTGATCCAGCCCATTTCGCGGAGGCCGAACTACCTTCAAATACGTTTACCAACGTCGTGCTTGACGTTTCACACTGGCAAAACGTGACCGACTGGCAGGCGGTCTTCGATGATGGAATCCGCGCGATCATCCACAAG
>JACMMD010001015.1 GCA_014379235.1 Anaerolineae bacterium | reverse complement strand
GCTTTCTCAATTGCTTCGTAAAAGCGGTCTAGCCTACCGAGGAACTCGCGGCGGTTGAAATGCTTGCTGGTCAGCGCGTCGATGACGTTTTCGATCTTGGACGCGATCACGTTGCGGCGCACAAATTCTTCCACGTCGAAGATTTTGCGAATGAGGCGCTCGGTCAGCATGTGCTGGATGAGCATTTCGTTCACGGCATCGATGCGGATGTTGGGGTTGAGCGCGCTGCGGCAAAGGGTATAGAAATCCTCGAAGGCCGCTTGAAACTTAAGGTTACTACTGTGCGCGGCGTCGATGCGCTCCTTCAATTCTTTAGCGATCTGCGGAATCTGCTCCTGAAAGGCGGCCACGGCCTCGTCAAAATTCTTGAGCGGCGGCGCATCGTAGCGGTAGAACTCGGTCAGCAGGCGGGCCAGCGCGGCGCGGTCTTGCACATCGACGCGCAGGACTTCGAGGCCGTCCTGAAACAGCACGGCCTCGCGGGTGTTCTCGATGATGATGTTGGTGAACTGGTAGCCGCGTTCGCGCTTCTTGCGGATTTCAAGGTCGAGATTGTCGCTCTTGTCCTTCGCTTCCCAATGGCCATAAACCAGCGCCCACTCGTCGCGCAGTGTGCCGTCATAGCGGATACCATGACCATCGGCGCGGCGGCTGTCCTCTGTCACCAGCTTCCAACTGCGGATTTTGGCGGTGTCTTCCAGCAGCGATTCAAAGGCGCGGCGCACGTTGCCCTCGTGGTGGGCGTGCTGGTCATGAGAATCACGCAGGCGGTTGTAGTAGTCGTCTATGGCTTTGTGGTCAGGCTTGATTATGGCGGCGCTGGTGGGCGGCATGGTTCAGTATCCAACAAGCGGACTGTAAGGAGTATATATATAGCGGAAAACGCGCGGTGTCGCAAGCCTGTCGCTGAGGGTTCAAACCCTCAGCTAGAGAAAGCAAACCCGCTAAAGGGGTTGTTTTGAGGCGGGGCAAAACCCCTTCAGTGGGTTTCCCGCCGCACACTCTAGCCAGAGGTTTGAACCTCTGGCGGTGCGGACAACTGACAACTGATAACTTAAAACTGACTGGCTAGGCTACCTGAACCACGACGTCAGCTTCCAGCATTTCTTTCAGATTATTCAGGTCATTGTTAAACTGCTTTGCGGCTCCAGCGCCTACCTGTTCGATACTGAGGCCGCCCATGTCTTGCTGCGGTGTTAACGTCATCTGGCAGTTGACGCGCGTCCCACCCGCTACTTCTTCAAACGTGTAGTGAAATGCAGCCTGCGGGTCTTTGATGGCGAATTCGTTGGGTGGATTATAGATTTCGACAGTGACCTGTGTTTCGCCAACAATACCCATGAATTTAAAGGTGTGCTTATATTGAGTACCCACGTGTACCGGCTCATCGCCCAACTTCTCAGCGTCGATGACGCTGGTCATCCACTTTACGCAGCCTCTCAAACAGGTCGTGTTGGCAAAAACGACGTCAATGGGTCGGTTAATGACGATGCTATGGTTAGAGACAGACATGATGAACTCCAATTTATTTGGCAGTGAAAAAACGGACTAGAGGGATCACTTAGAACAGCACAAAACATGCTATTAAAAGGCATCATAGCATGGTTTGATTGCTTATCGTATTTCGCCGCATTCGCAGCGGAACGAAGTAACGGCGACCCATGACGCCGTGTCAGCATCGGCGGTTGGAACGAGTCGCCTCTACAACATTTCGCGGCGTTCAGTTGCCAGTTATCAGCCATCAGTTGTCAGTTTCAAGTTGCCAGTTGCCCTAAAAACTATTAACTGCTAACTTAAAACTGATAACTATCCCGTTGTCTTCATGCCAGCGGCGATGCCGTTGACCGTCGCTAACACGGTATCCATTACGTTTTCGTATTCCTCACCTTCGGGCGGCATCTGGCGCAGGCGGCGCAGGAGTTCGACCTGAATGAAGTTGAGCGGATCAACGTAGGGGTTGCGGCGTTCGATGGAGCGTTTCAGCACAGGGGCGTTGCTGAGAAGGTCGTCTTGGCCGGTGATCTTGCAGATGTACTCACGGGCGCGGGCATGTTCGGTTCGCATCTCGGTGAAGATTTCGTCACGCAGAGCGGCGTCCTCAACCAGCGATGCGTACAGTCCGGCGATACCCATGTCGGCTTTGGCGAGGTCAAGCTGCACGTTGACCACCAGCGCCATGAAAAACGGCCAGCGCGCATACATGGTTTGCAGTGTGGACATATTTTCGGGTTGAGCGTTGCAGAACTTCTCCAGCGCGTGACCGACACCGTACCAACTGGGGATGATGGCGCGGCTCTGCATCCACGAGAACACCCACGGGATAGCGCGGATCGACTCGAAGCCGCCTTTGGAGCGCTTGGCCGGGCGCGAACTAATGGGCAGACGGGCAAGCTCGTTGATGGGCGTGGCCTGCTGCCAGTAGGCGAGGAAGCCGTCGTTCTCGTAGACGAAAGCGCGATAGGCATCGCGTCCGGCTTCGGAAAGCGCTTGCATCGCGGCGCGCCATTCAGGGAGCGGGTCGGGCATCGGCGGTAAACCGAGCACCAGAAACATGGCGTGCATGACCTGATTCAAATGGCGGCGGGCGATGTTCAGGTTGCCATAGCGGTAGGCGATTACTTCGCCCTGCTCGGTGATTTTGATGGGCCCCTGCACCGAGGCTGGCGGCTGCGACAATATCGCCTGATTGGTGGGGCCGCCGCCGCGCCCGATGCTGCCGCCGCGTCCGTGAAACAGTTCGAGCGCGACGCCGTTGGCGCTGCATATTCCGGCGAGGGCCTGCTGCGCGATGTGCAGATTCCAGTTCGAGGCGAGATAGCCGCCGTCTTTGTTGCTGTCGGAATAGCCGATCATGATCTGCTGGCGCTGCTGGCGTACAGCGAGGTGCGCGGCATATTCGGCATTGTCGAACAGCGCGGTCATGATGAGCGGCGCGGCTTGCAGGTCGTCCACCGTTTCAAACAGGGGCACGATGTCCACGTTATCTTGAACGCCGACTTCCTGCGCGAACAGCAGCATGGTCAGCACGTCGCTGGGATTCTGGCTCATGCTGGCGATCACGCTGTCGATGACGATGGGGCTGTATTGGCGATGGGCCTGCGCGACCATACGCCACGTTGCGATGATGCGATTGGTGGCATCCGAGAAGCGCGGCTCGAACGGGAACAGGGGGCGCTGGTTGGCGATCTCGCGGGTGAGCAGCGCCTGTTTCTCGTCTTCTGACAGGCTAAGATAATCATCAGCCAAGCCGTATTCCCGGAAGATTTCATCGAGCGCGGCAGCGTACAAACGCGCATCCTCGCGCACGTCGAGCGGGACGAGATGCAGGCCGAAAGCGCGCACTTTGCGAATCAGGCGTTTCAGTGCGCCGTTGGCGGCGTGCTGGCCGTGATGCTGGCATAGGCTGTCTTCAATCAGCATGAGATCGGCCAGCAGTTCGTCGCCATTGGCGTAGGCGGCAGCATCCAGTTTGATCCAGATCAGATGCATCATCTGGCGGTAGAGTTCGCCGGGATAGCGCTCGAAGTTTTGCGAATCTTGCGGCGCGGCCTTTGAAGCGGCTTCGACGGCGGCCCGCAGCGCATCGGAGATGGGCACTTCGTCGGCAGACTGCGTGAGATGTTCGCGCAGCGCGGCGATCTCGTCTAGATAAACGGCGCGGGCTGCGCGATGGTGCGTGGCCAGCGTTTCGAGCGTGACTTCAGGCGTGACGTTGGGGTTGCCATCCCGATCACCACCGATCCACGACGCGAAACGCAGCAG
>JACMMD010000106.1 GCA_014379235.1 Anaerolineae bacterium | reverse complement strand
TGCCATCCAATGTGATGGTTGTGCCCTGCTTGGCATCGATGATTTCGATCTTTTCTTTACCGTTTTCATCGGTAAAGCGGATAATATTGCCAGCCTTTGTCTTGAGCGTACGAACAGCGACAATGCCACCCTTGATCGTTTCATCGGCAGTGTGCGGTGGCGCATCCTTGCCATTCCATACCCCGCCCAAGACGCAGGGGCGTGTGAAATCGCCATTCTCAAACGCGACCAGTACCTCATCGTTGACTTCGGGCAGCCAATAAAGTCCCATCTGGGGGCCGGCACCAATGGAAGATACCCGCGCCCAATGACTTTCAAGGCTGTCATCTAACCAAGGGAATTTGACCTTCACCCGCCCCCAACTCTTCGGGTCTTTATTGTTGGTGACGATTGCCGTGACCAAGCCATGCCAGCGTGTATCAGAGGACATACTAATCGCTGAATGCTCTAAGAGGTTTGAGGTGAGCTGCCGATTTACTCCCTCGACTGTGAACGACGTTGTGTAACCATCGGCGGAAATGAAGTGTCGCGCTGATGTCAACCGATAAGTGCCGCCGTATCGTAATCCTACGCCAGTGACGTTGACCTTAACGCCTGAGATCAGATTCGGGTTGCCAAAGGCGACACCCTCCGCCTCGACAAAGCCCGCGTTAATATCATTGAGAATGGATTTTGCGATTGCTTGTGCGTCAGAAGCATCGGTCACGCGCTCACGCACAGCGATGAATTTTTGGGCGCTGCCCAATGCCGTTTGTGCTGCGGCGCCGCCTGTCTTTCCGTAGCCTATAGCCGGATGGGAGTTCGCTTGGCTGGATGAGGAGGTTCCAACAATCTGCGCCTTCGTCGCTATATCCCAGCCGCGTACATTCACTTCATTGACCTGTCCAACGATGGACATCTTGGCACGAAAACTTAGGAGTGACTCTCCCCATTCCAGAGCGATAGCTGCACCCGTTGACGCTGGCTGTTTTAGGGCAACTTTTTCGTTTTTGTAATCCAGTTCGTAGCCATTTCGCTGCGCGAGAAAGTGTAGGAATTCCCAGTCCGTAACGTTATCTTGATAAACATGCTCGTGAACGACTGAGGTTGCGCCAACATCTGCAGTTAGCCCGACTTCCCCGATGATTTTCGAGGCAATGTCGCTATCTTTCACCTGAATAAAAGCCCGCGCTTTTGTGCCTCGATGCAATCGGTGTGACTTGTCGTAACCTCGAAGTGTAATGGCAACCGTACCTTCTACAGTAAATTCTGGCTCCATTGCGGTTACTTCGCCCTTGAACACGGTTACAAAAGCGTTACGCGACGTAGGATCCGAGAAGGCGATTTCAATCGATTTGCCAACATCAAAAGCGGCGCTCTCCATCAATACTACTTCATCGTCACGAAAGCGCATGACGACCATACTCGGCACGTCGAGGCTGCTATCGACCTCAATATCAATTAATGCATCGATGGTTGCTTCCGGTAAGTCTGATCCATTTAACTTAATCGCCACTAAGGGAAGTAAATATGAGTTGGTGGGCATTGGCTGCTCGTTCCTAGGTGCTCGGGGTATTCAGGCTTTGTCCGTTGTGCACTTGCATCGGGTTGTCGATGTTATTGGCTTCCGCGACCTGACGATAATTGGAAGCGTCACCTGTGGTGCGAGCTGCTATATGATCGAGGCGATCTCCTTGAACGGCAGTTGTCGTTTGCGGCGCGGGCTGCGTAGATTGAGACTCGATCTGCGGCGGCTGCGCGGCTATATCCAAAAATTGCTTGAGGTCGATATCCACCACCGAACGTATCGGAATGCCACTGGGCGTGAACTGCGTAAAGGAATCGCTTATTTGGGTGATGATCGCTTTGAAATATAAGCGGCCCCATTCGAATGCAACTGGCGGCGGAGTTCCCTTGTGGGTGCGGGCGTTCTCGGTGGTGGTGTCGATCACCGCCATTTGCCATAAAGGGTACGAATAGGCGCGCACGTCGGTACTACCTATAGCCAGCGTGTCAAAGTGTAGAGTCAAATGCAGCGTCGGCGCACCACCGTCTGAAAAGATTACTTTGGGTAGATTCTGCCCCGTAACTTTTTGATCTGTCCAGTTCACCGTCTTGCTGATTTTGTACTCTTGCGGATTGAACATGAACAAGACTATTTTGTTGGTCGATAGATTCGTAATTTTGGCGGGAACGAGTCCCCCTCGCGTCAGAGTGGAAGTCATTGATGTTTATTTCCCTCTAGAATCGGTTACGGCGTTCTTGCTCATTACGTAGACGCTGCCGCAATAAATCATAGACTTGGCGCGCTAACGCTTCAATATCGGCTACGATAGTTTCCTCATTGCCACTAGGTGCAGGGTTAGAAGTGGCAACGGGTGGTGTAGAAACCCCATCAGTCATTTCGCGCTGAACTGTGTTCGGTGCCGGAATGTTTGGCATGTACGATGGCGCAACTGGTTGATCGGATGGCTGCTCATTTCGGGCAGTGTCTTCGGGTCTACGCAGCCCGACAACCGGAGTTGTTGCAGGCATACCGAGCAGTTGCAAAAGCCCTGCTTCCACAGAGCCTGCTTCCGGTACGATACCCTCCGGTTGAGCGTGATTATCGGATGAGTGCGGGTCAACAGCGCGTGAGATGTTCGGCGTTTGGTTGTTTCGACGCGGCTCAGACGTGCTATTGACCATGCCCGCGCTAACGAGTGCGTCAAAGACATCGGGCCCATAATCGGCAGGTGCAGCCTCAGAATTTTCTGGTGACTCCACGTTTTCATAGGACATCCACTCCGCTACACGCTGAACGATGTCCGACAGCGACTGCGGGGTTAGGGGTGACGATATGACCAACGGAGTATCGGTTGGCGTAGTTGTCGGTTGGTTAGGTTGTGCAGTCGTTGATGCCGGGTCGAGAGCAGTAGTTTCGGCGTGTTGCATAGCAGACGAATTCGTGCTTGATACAGTATCGGGAACGGCGGAGATTTGACGGTCTGCCGAGCGTTGTACAACACTATCGCTGCTGGTCGTTGTCATTGCTGCTGGTTCGGCGGCTACGTCTAAAGCGTCTGCCTGAACAGTTTCGACGCTTTCGACCTCTGGGATTTCGAGTTCCGGTGTTCGGCTAATGTTCGGCTCACCGGGTTGACTGGTCTCGATGTCAGTTGTAGGCGCAGCTTCTTTTGCTGCGGCCTTTCGCTGTACTCGCTTTGCTTTCACCGGGCCGCTTGGAGCTTCAGACGATGTGATTACGGACGGCGCGCTGATTTCGCTGTTCGTGACAGTTTGAGCAGGCGTTGTTTGAGCAACGCCAACGTCCGATGCTTGGGCTTCTGTCGACGTTTCGATCTCAGAAAGCGGCGCGCTTTCCGGTTCGATGCTGCGTTGTACTCGGTCTGTAGGAGCTACAGAAGGGCTAGCCTGTACATCAAGAGTTTGTGATGTGGTCGGACTGGCGGTGTCGCCGCTCGTTGTCGGCTCGGCCACATCTATTTGGCTTGACGGCACGGGCGCAGTCGTTGGCGCAGATTGGATTGTCGGCTCAATGGCGCGGGCAATTGTGTCAGCGCCGAGTGGTTCGTTAACCACTGTGCTTTGTTCAATTGGCGAGTCAATTTCCGCGCTACGTTGGACGGCGATTGCGGGTGATTCTGAAACGGACGTCTCAAGCGGCGATGGTGACGGTAATGCTGCCTCGCTTGATAGCGTGGGCGATGCTTGTCGTTGAGGCTGCGCTGGCACTTCATGGGTCGCAGAGACCGCTTCTGGTGGTGTCGCTTGGGCTTCGGACGGCGGAACAGAAGTGCGCTGCACCACACTGCTCGGCTGCGGTTGGACTGTGCTCGATGCAGTTGCAGCGATAGGTGGCATCGCACGGTCAATGGCTTCGCTGACGGCGGAGTCGCTTGCCGCTGGAACAATTGACGCGACTTCACTCTGGGCGGTAGGCGGCTCAATCGGCGCTGGCGTTCGCTGGACGGTTGCGTCGGGCTGCGACGTGATTTGCGCGATTTCGGACGGCGCAAACGATACGGATGCTGCGTCTTCTACATCTGAGGCAGGTTGATTGGTCTCAGGTAGGCTGGTTGTTGGTGACGTGTTGGTGTTGGAAGTAGTAGGCGACGTTAGGGTTTGTGGCTCTGCCGCATGTTGAATCCGCTTCGTCGGTACGGAGGCCGTTGTTTGGCTGTCTGGTAATAATATGTCTGTATAGGGTTCGGCAGCGCGTTGTACGACATCGCTAGGGGCGCTTGCTCGCTGCGCCGAGACAGCGTTAGGTGTTGGCACGGGTTCGCTGGTAGTGGAGGCGGTTGGGAAGGTCGTGCCACTGGTATCGGTAGCAAACTGTGGCACGAAAGTCTCTGGCGCGGATTCGAGCGTTAGTTGTTCAACCTCTATGGGCGCGTCCCGGCGAGATAGTTGCACGGTTGGTGTATTTGGTTGAGGTGTAAACGTTGGCGCATCTATCTCAGCGGTTGGTTC
>JACMMD010001014.1 GCA_014379235.1 Anaerolineae bacterium | reverse complement strand
GCGGCGTCCTGCGATTTGCCGACGCCGTGGGCGACTTTTCAATTGCATGCGTTTGTCGACAGGAATTCCGGCAAGGAACATCTGGCGATTTCGCTTGGCGATCTGCACGACGGCGCACCGGTACTGGCGCGCATGCATTCCGAATGCCTGACCGGTGACGCATTGTTCAGCCAGCGTTGTGACTGTGGCGCACAACTGGAGGGCGCCATGCAAAAGATTGCCGTCGAAGGACGCGGGATAGTGCTCTATCTGCGGCAAGAGGGGCGCGGCATCGGACTGCTCAACAAGATTCGCGCTTACCGGCTGCAAGAGCAGGGCGCGGATACCGTCGAAGCGAATGAGCAGCTCGGATTCGCCGCCGATCTGCGCAACTATCAGATTGCAAAGCCGATGCTGGCGCACTTCGGCATCACAAAACTCCGGCTTATGACCAACAACCCGCGCAAGATCGCGGCACTGGAAAAGGCCGGCATTGCTATCGTGGAGCGCATTCCATTGATCCTCAACAGGAACATCTTCAATGAGCGCTATCTGAATACCAAGGCAGCCAAACTCGATCATCTGATTCCGCCTCCATCCGGGGCCAAGCAGGCAGTCCCGGCGCTTTGTGCAGCAATGACTGCGGAAGCACGATGACTTATCTTCTTGACCTGATCGAGCAGTACGGCCTGATTCTGGTATTTGCCAATGTGCTGCTGGAACAGCTGGGCATTCCACTTCCCGCCTATCCGACACTGGTCATCACCGGTGCATTGCTCGATCGGGGAGAATATTCTGCCCCTGCTCTGCTCCTCACCGCCGTTTGCGCCTCGCTGATTGCCGACACCGCATGGTATGCGGCAGGCCGGCGCTATGGTAAAAAAGTGACTGCCACCTTATGCCGGATCTCCTTGTCGCCGGACTCCTGCGTGCGGCAAACGGAAATCATTTATCTGCGCTGGGGAGCGCCGTCCTTGCTGCTTGCCAAATTCATTCCGGGCTTTGCCTCGGTCGCCCGCGCGCTGGCCGGGACAGTCGGTACGCGTCGTCTTAGCTTCGTTTTCTTTGATGGCCTCGGCGCCATGCTATGGGCTGGTTCGGCAATTTATCTGGGTTCCTTGTTCAGCACCGCGATTGAAGATCTGCTGGACATTCTGGAAGCCTTGGGCAAATGGGGCGGCGTATTGCTGGGCGCCGCGCTGGTCAGTTTCATTGCATACAAATGGTGGCAACGGTATCGATTCCTGAAGTCCTTGCGTATGGCACGCATCACTGTCGAGGAACTTAATGCGCTATTGGAGCAAGGCCAGGAACCGCTGATTGTCGATGTCCGCGCATCGCAGTCACAGCAAGTCGATCGCATTCCCGGCGCAGTCGTGCTGTCTGTTGATGATCTGACCGGCCCTGATTTTGAAAAACTGATCGCCGGCGAGGTAATCGTTTACTGTGCCTGCCCGAACGAAGCTTCCGCCGCTGTCGTCGCCAAGAAATTGATGCAACGCGGTTACACCCGCGTGCGGCCATTGGCGGGTGGCATCGATGCCTGGATCGCTGCCGGCTACGGCGTGGAATCCTGATCTGAAGCGGAGACTTGATATGTAGCTTGAACGCGCTGAGTTTTGGAGTCCGGCGCTGTGCGGCTTTATCACGCAGCCTCCAGCGACTGAAGGGAGCGAGGTTGAGGCCATGTTAGGTTGCTTTCACTCCTTTTACTTTATAGCCGACAAAAAAGAGCAATAGTCCAATACCAGACCACAGGCCGAACGCTAAGAACCTTGCAACTGTTTCGCCGAATAACTGCGATGCCAAGAGTATGAGCCCGCATACGACGCGACATGTACCGTTGCCATTTGGCAATGGTTGATTGCCGATGAAAAAGCTTACCCCGTAAAAAATGCCAAACGCTCCCAACAAGAGCAGGGCTATGCCCATGGGTCTGAAGCTGAGCTTATAGCCTGGAACCAAACGCTGTTCGGTGTGTTCCTTGAGCGCCAGTGTCAGTGCAAGGAGAAATGCCACAATAACCAAAAAGCCGACGATGGCCGTGAGATCCGGATCGGGCCGAGAAATGAGAGCTGCGAGCGCAATTCCACCCGCACCAAGAATGACAAGTTGTAGAAAGATGCGCAGAGCCCTCATTGAAGCAACCTAACGCAGAGTTAACCAGCACGCTTGCCTGTCGGCGTTGAGCGAGATGTTAGAGGTTTATCGTAGGTATCAACGTACGAATCGATGAGCCTCCTGATCATGCGTTGATACTGCGTATGATGCTTTTCTGCCTCCGATTTAAAGAACTCAACACTCTTCTTACTTAGAGCAATAGTGACCTTCACCCCTTCCTCGCGGAACGCCAGTTCTTCTGGTGGGGGAAGAAAATCTCGAATAATCTTGGCCTCAATGGGCTCGTCGGTGTATTTAATTTTCGCGCTCATAAATTGCCTTTCCTTTTCGCCAGTAACCGGCGCCAAAAATACGAATGACATTGCCACGATAAGTAAAGCGAACAGAGAGAATGGCACCCCATGCTTCGCCAGATTCTCCGCGTCTTTGTCTGAATCCCACTCAAATCGGGTTTTTGCAATTGCGCCAGATTAGCATAGAATAGTGTGTCATCCCATATTAACGTATGGCTATTAGTATGGCAATCAAGAAACCTCTAACGTAAAGCTAACCGAAGGGTTGGGCGTCTCGTTGATAAGCACGCGCATGCTTATGAACGCTTCAGGGCCGTGACTTCGATCTCGATCTTCATGCGTGGGTCCGCTAGACCAGCAGAGATCATCATGGCGGCCGGGCGCACTTCTCCGAAGTACTTGCGCAGCACCGGCCAGCATTGCTCAAACTCAGCGCCATTTAGCAGGACATACGTTACGCGCACGACATCTTTGAGACTTGAGTCGGCTTGCTGCAGCGCGGACTCAATGTTCTTCAGGCATTGCTCCGTTTGCTGGAGAAGACTCTCCGAGATGGACATGGTCTTGTAGTCGAAGCCCGTTGTGCCGGAAACAAACACCCAATCGCCGGCGACTACCGCGCGGGAATAGCCAATCTGCTCTTCAAAGGTGGAACCTGAGCTGATGAGTCTTCTGGTCATTGGATCTCCAAAGGGGTGATGTGAGCGGCAGCCTTGAAGTGCGACTTGTTCTGCTCGGTAGACAAAGACGCCCAACGTTTGAGGTGAGAGGCGGCGACCGAAGGGAGCATATGTCCGAACGCAAATGTCGCATAAACGGACTTTTGTCGCATAACGTTTCTCGTAAAAACCCGCGAAAACCCGCTTGCAGCTGGGCTTTCAATAGATGTACTGCATATTTGAACAGTACTAAATAATTCGTGAAAAGCGT
>JACMMD010001013.1 GCA_014379235.1 Anaerolineae bacterium | reverse complement strand
TCCAGTGGCCGCTGGCCTTTGGCGCATTATGGATGGCCTCTATTTTGCTGATGCTTGCGGCAATAACAAATACATGGGCGACGGTCGTGTGGGTTATCGAACAACAAGCAAAGGAGAAGCCTGAATGATCGCTCGAGCATGGCGGGCAGTGGCGGATGTGGACAAAGCACCGCAGTACGAGGCGCATTTTCAGCACGACGTTTTGCCAGAGCTGCGCGAAATCGACGGTTACAAAGGCGCATATCTGTTGAAGCGCGAAGAAAACGGCGCAGTTATCATCGCGGTACTGACGTTGTGGGAATCGATGAACGCGGTTCAGGCATTCGCCGGAGACCAGCCCGATATGGCGGTGGTCTCCCCCGCCGCGCAGGCCGTCTTGCGCTCGTTCGATACGGGAGTCATGAACTACGAAGTCGCATTCACTGACCAAATTGAGTAGGGGCAGACCTGCGTGTCTGCCCGCATTTCGGGCGAACACATAGGTTCGCCCCTACGACACATCATGTCGGCTGCGGCGATGCTTCGGGCGTGCCCGCAACATGCTCCGCAAAGTAGCATCCCCAATGCGGGCGTTCGCCGTTGATGTCCGTAAATGGATACTCATCGGATAAGCTCCACGAACTAAAGGCGCGTCCGGTTTTCTCGAACACATTCGGGTCTGCCGCCAGCGATGCCGCTGCCCGCCCCACGAAATACGGCGTTTCCGACGCGATGAAGTGTTTGTCGATCTTGGCGGCTTCCTGCCAGTTGGCCTCGGTGACGCCGAAGTTATCGAGCATTTCTTCCGAGCGTAGAAATCCCGACGTCAGCGCCAGCGCGGTGATGCCATGTTCGCGCAAATCCTCGGCTTGCGCCAGCGCCAAGCGAATCACCGTCGTTTTAGCGAGATCATAGAACAGCGCACCGCGATAGTTGAGCGTATCGCCATCGGTGATTTCGATGATGAGGCCGCTGCCCTTACCGCTTTCGATCATCAGCGGCGCAGCATAATGGCTGGTGATGATGTGCGTATCGATGGCGGTTCGCAGCATCTTGAAGCCCTTGTCGAGGTCAAGTTCCCAGAAGCGCTTGAACTCGATGCTCTTTTCGCCGCCCCAGATGTCATTGACGAGGATGTCCAGCTTGCCCTGTTCGGACTTCACCCGTGCAAACAACGCCTCAACCTGTATCGCGTCCAGATGATCGACGCGAACCGGAATACCCACGCCGCCGTATTTCGTGACCATCTCGGCGGTTTCTTCGATGGTTTCGGGGCGATCCCTGTTGATTAAGCTGCCGCGCGAACTGCGCCCCGTGCAGTAGACCGTCGCACCCGCTTCGCCCAACATCGCCGCGATGCCACGCCCCGCGCCTCTGGTCGCGCCTGCGACGACTGCTACTTTTCCGGTCAATGGATTCATGTTTAGCTCCTCAGCTTGTCAGCGGTCAGCAACTAGGCCCTAGCTTCTAGGCGCTTGGCTTTCAACCGGAGATTGAAATCTCCGGCTAGAAAGCTCACACTACTTGTTGCCCATTACCATCCTCTCGAACCTCGCGCCTCGAACCTTCTTCTACTCGAACTTCCAGCGCGTCGCGTCTTTTGGAAACTGCGTCCACGCAAGGATCACTCGCGGACGCAGCACCCACAGCGGCGGCCCGTGTCGCATCTGATACTTTTGCTCATAGGCGTCGTCGATGCGTTTGAGCAACGGGTGTTCAGGGTCTTCGATACGATCAACCGTGCCTTCGAGAATCAGCACATCATCGCCGCTTTCGAGATGGACGGCCACTTCCGGCGACGCTTTCAGATTGCGCGACCAGCGCGTTTCCGGCCCGCCGCCGAAGTACGCGACGTTATCGACCCATACGCCCCAAACCGGAACGGTATGCAGACGGCCATCGGGTCGCACTGTCGCTACCCAGTAATTCTTTGCCTTCTCCATGCGCTCGACAACATGACTCCAGTCCAATGTCCCTTTGACGCTTTTCGGAATGCCGTATTCCTCGTGTGCGATGTAAGGTCGGCTTGGCGCTGGTGGATTGTTCAGGGTCATCGTTCATCCCCTCATTTGCTTGATCTATATCGTCAGTGTAAAACTACAATCATGACACCCTGTGTCATATTTCGATGCTAAAGTTAGTGATACTTGTGGTAGGGGCACAGCATGCCGTGCTCCTACAAAACATAGTTTGGAGAAAAATTATGCGCGCTGATCGGCTGCTGTCGATTTTGTTTCTGCTGCAAATCCACCGCCGCCTGACTGCGGGCGAACTGGCGCGGCGGCTCGAAGTCTCTGAGCGCACGATCCACCGTGATATGGACGCGCTCAGTACCGCCGGAATCCCCGTCACGGCAGAGCGCGGCAGCAATGGCGGTTGGGTGCTGCTGGAAGATTTCCGCACCAACCTCACCGGCCTCAACGAGACCGAGATTCAAGCGATGTTTCTAGCTAACCCGACGCGCCTGCTGACCGATTTGGGGCTGAAACAGGCGGCAGAAAGCGCGCTAATTAAGCTGCTGGCCGCACTGCCTTCGATGTCACGGCAAGGGGCGGAATATGCGCGCCAGCGAATCTACGTCGATGCGGCGGGCTGGCACGATGTCAACGAGGATATTTCGGCGCTGCCTTCGCTGCAAGAGGCCATCTGGCAGGAGCGCAAAATGCGACTGAGTTACGAACGCGGCGATGGCGCGGCTGTCGAGCGCTTAGTTGACCCGCTCGGATTGGTGGCGAAAGGCAATGTCTGGTATCTGGTGGCGGCGGTTGACGGCAGCTTGCGAACCTATCGCGTGTCACGGGTGCGCGCAGCCGTCGTCACCGATGAGCCAGCCGTTCGCCCCGACGATTTCGATTTAGCGGCCTACTGGCGGCAGTCTACCGTCGATTTCCGCGCCAACCTACCGCGCTATGCGGCAGTCGTTCGCGCCGCGTCGGAGACGTTCCCGCGCATGCAGCACGCCGGACGCTTCGGGCGTGTCGAACATATCGACCCACCGGACGCGAACGGTTGGTGCAGAGTCGAGATGATGTTCGATGTCGAAGATGAAGCGGTGGGCTATGTGTTGAGCTACGGGCCGCTGATGGAAGCGCTCGAACCCGCCAGCCTGCGCGAGAAAGTGATCGAGGCCGCGCAGGGCGTGGTGGCAATGTACCAATCAATAGGTCAGCAAGAGACGGTCAGAGACGACTTCAGCCTCTAAGGTCTCACCAGCCATCTGAAAACGTTTCAGCATAGATCGTCCAACATTGACATGGATCTCTTGCTCGAACAAGCCTGTAGGAACAGGGATAAAGAGTTCCTGTTTGCCTGTTTTCTTTGTGCCATCAAGGCTGAGAGCCACATATACGCCCCGTGTTTTGCATCTAGCAATTGCGTTAAACAATCGCTCCAAGCTGAATTTTTGAGCGCCATACAAAATCGCTTGAGTATATGTATACGGCGGGTCGCAGTAGATCAAATCGCCCTTCTGCGCCGAATCCATGCTGTCTTCAAAATCGCCGTAGATAAATTCCGTTCCTTTTGTACGTGTCCCCCATATATCAACGCGGTTAGCAAAAGACTCTGGCTGGATAGGGGCATGTATACCACATGGGGTACTGATGTAACCATCTTTGCGAAAGCGAACCACACCGCCATAACAAGAGCGCGAGACGAACAGCAGGTCAGCCGCATTCGGTTGAGCATTGTATGATGATTTAATCTGCTCGTAAGCTGCTACTCTATCTTGTGATTGATAGACGTCCCATCGCTGTTCATACCACAGTTTCAACGTTTCAGGTGCAGTTTTTAAGGTTTGCCAGATTTCGACTAACGGCTTAAGCACGTCCGAAGCAACTGCGTTTTCAGGTGCTAGAGTGCCTAAAATCGCGCCGCTACCGAGAAAAGGCTCAAAATATGTGTTGTATGTTGCAGGAAAGTAACCAATAATCTCATGTGCAAAACGCTGCTTGTTACCTACCCATTTCAGCAGTTGTGTTTTGAATGGTGCAATCGGGTAACTAGGGGGTGGCTCAGATTGAAATAATGGTAGTTGACTGTACATCAAACGCCAAATTATCCTATTTTGGGATATTTACTCCTCTATCGTAAGATACATTTCGGGAAAGCGCAAGTAGGAGGAAAATTTCTATTCCCAATTCTGAGCAACTTATCCTGCAAAACTTATTACGAACCATACGAAAAGAGAGTGGCATGAGTCAACAACAACTTGCTGATCGCCTAGGTAAACCTCAATCATTCGTGAGCAAGTTCGAATCCGGCGAACGACATCTTAATATCTTGGAACTTCGCCATGTTTGTCAAGCACTTAATTTGACTTTGATCGACTTCACTTATCGCTTGGAAGAACTTCTAGTGAGTGAAATTTAGTGCAACCCCATGAACGTTTCAAGAAACTCGATAAGCGCTTTTGGGCAAATGTCCGAACGATTAGTCAGGCCCTTGGTTATACCGCAAAGAAAACTCGACAAGTTCGAGTTTATACGATTGCGGAAATGGCCACAGCCATGAATATGGTTGGATTGGGCGCTGAACATCTTATCAAATCAGATAATAGTCCTACCGAGTTTGGCACACTTCTCCACCACTATTTCAGCTATCGAGCGGATGTGTTGAATACTTACGTTGAGCCACGCTTGATGGATGTTGAGAGAGCCACATTGGTTTTTGGAACATTGAGAACCGAGTTAAACTCAACTCGCTTCATTCCTATGAATAAGCAAACGGGGACAAAGAAAACGCCAGCATTCCTTACTGGTATTGTTAACATGCTGATTGAAGCGAATGCGGCAGGTTTCCCATGCGATTACGATCCCCGCATTTTAACCACAATCACGCACAATAATGAGCCGCTCAGAACGTTGGCACGGCGTGTAGATGGCTGCTTTCCAGCCGCGACCAACCCAATTGCCATTTGGGAAATCAAAGAATACTACTACACGACTACCTTTGGTAGCCGCATTGCTGATGGTGTTTACGAAACTTTGCTAGATGGCTTAGAGCTTGAAGAACTGCGTGAACATGAGGGAATAGACATCCAACATCTCCTGATTGTAGATGCTCATTTTACGTGGTGGGTAAAAGGCAAATCATATCTTTGTCGAATCATCGACATGCTCAACATGGGCTATATCGACGAGGTGTTGTTTGGTTATGAGGTCATCGAGCAATTACCCCGCATTGTTCAAGAATGGGTAGCAATTGCCCGACAACGTGGTATTAAATGAAAATTAGGGAGTTAATCCGCGCCCGAACCCACCAGTGAGATCGGTTCGATGCCCGACACCAGATCGACACCGAGCGGCGTGGGTAGACCATCCATGCTGGTGACGTTGTACTCACACTGATACTGAATGAGTCCGTCCTGCCCCTTCTGGTCCGCCCAACGGGCCATCGTGTCGCGCTCACCGACGTAATCCATGAACGGCACACCATAGCCGCAAGAGGTTTGCGCCTTCTCCACGTCCACCACGAATATCTGGCGCACGTTGTTGAAGTCGTGCGGGAACAGCGCGAACAGGTCGCCCCATTCGGTGTCCGTCGGGCGAACAGTGCGCCCTGTGCCGAACAAACGCACGATGTTCGGCGGGCCGTCGAAGGCGCAGAACATGAACGTGATGCGTCCGTTCTCGTACAGATGCGCGGATGTCTCGTTGCCGCTGCCGATGAAATCCAGATAGGCGACGCGGTTCGCGGATAACATGCGGAAGCAGTCTAAGCCTTTGGGTGACAGGTTGATGTGGCCCTCAGCGTTGAGCGGCGCACTGGCCACGAAAAACATATGCTGCGCTGCGATAAACTGCTGAATGTTCTCGTTAATTTCGTCGAAAAACTTGGCCATGTCGCTTAGTCCACCGTCGCTATCGCTTCGATCTCGACAGCGATATCCATCGGCAAACGAGCCGCTTGAATCGTCGTGCGGGCAGGCAGTGCCGATGCATCGGTGAAGTAACTTGCGTAGACTTCGTTCATCGCCGCAAAGTCGTTCATGTCCTGTAGATAGACGTTCACTTTGACCACATTGTCGAGGCTCGAACCCGCCGCTTCGAGGATGCCTTTCAGGTTCTCGAACACCTGCCGCGTCTGCCCCTGAATACCACCTTCCGCGATGTCCTTCGTGCCGGGAATGAGCGGCCCCTGTCCGGCGGTATAAACAAAACCGTTGGCGATGATCCCCTGACTGTAGGGCCCGACTGCGCCGGGAGCGTTATTGGTAGTGACGACTTGCTTGGCCATAATTGATCTCCTGTTATGAACGACTCGCGGCTTCGGCTGCCGCTTCAAAGGCCTCTATTATGGCAGAGAACAGCCGATTCAGCGCGAAGTCTCCCGGCTCAATGGACATATTGGTCGCATCCGAATTATCCTCTTCGCCGCCGAAACACCACGCCGCGACTGCCGCCGCCAACAACTGCTGCACTTCTAAGCCTGCGCCGAGCGTTTCGAGTTCAGCTTCGTAACCCGACTGCGGCGTTTGACTCTCTAACTGTGCCAGCCCGCTCTGACAACGTTCACTCACAGATGTCAGACCGAAGCGGTTCATTTCTTCGAGCGCATCGCACAAGCGAGTCTGGGCATCGTTCACCGTCGCAATCTGAGGGCGCAGCGTCACCGGGATATGCGTATTCTTACCAATGACACGGTATGTTACTGACCATACACGCTCGTCTTTGCCACCGGGTTTGGCGACGAGGCGGCTGTTGGCCTGCCACCATTCAGTATCAGCAGTGTTTTCGACAGCGAGAATGCCATAGCTCGAATCCGCGCCGCTCATCCCCCCAGCGCCGTCCGGTATGCGAAAGGTGATACGACTCGCGCCTGCCCATTTGGCCACATCCAGCCACGCGCCGACGCTCTCCGCCACCATCTGCCACTGATACGCCCCTCGCGGCATCTGCTGAAACTTGATCTCGCGCACCCGCTGAAACGCCGGATGAGTGCGTTCGATGTCGTTGGGACGGGGCATCGTGCCGCGAAGATAAGCGTTTCCACGCAGGCACAGCGCAAGGTCGCGGGCGAGTTGGGCATCCATACAAAAATTCCTGTATAGCGTTACGTTATTCGTGCATTATAATAACGACAGTTGTCAGTCAACAGTATTCAGTTGTCAGTTTTCAGTCATCAGGGAAGCTGTGAGCATTATCGCTCTTTCATTCACTAATAACTGAGAACTTATAACTGTCAACTATAAATCGGGGGTCATTATGCGTAAAGCCTTGAGTTGGTCGTTGGGATTTCTGCTCGGCGCGGCGGCAGGGGCGACGCTGATGCTGTTGTTCGCGCCTACATCCGGCGATAAGCTGCTGCAAAATCTACGGCGCGGCTATGACGAAGCGCGGCAGGATGCCTATCTCGCCGCCGAAGAACGCCGTCTCGAACTCGAAGCGCAGTTAGCCGCCGTGCGTAAAGGCGAACCCCTCGCTGAGGCCCGCCGCTAGTTCAAAACTCTAAAAACTTAACACAGAGGCACAGGGAAACAGAGATATAGAGAAAATCAAATCCTGTTAATTCTCTCTCTCTGTGTCTCTTGTCCCTGTGTATCTCTGTGTTGAGTCTTTTTCTTCATCCCGCGCTGACCGTGAGCGTGTATGGCATTGGCACAGTTGTCACAGGCGCATACGGCGAAACCGCCAGCAGCACCTGTAAAACACCGCTCCTCAGAGGCAGCGACCATGAGTTCGACTCGCCGCTTGTTTGCCAGCGCGCAGCTTCAATCGAGCCATCGCCAAGCTGCTGTACTGCCTGCACCCATACCCCCTGCGGCAGCGTGTTATCCGTCCACACCCACCCAGCCGACTGCCAATCGCCACCGCCCGATTCAAAGTCTTCAGCGTAGCCAATCGTGTCGATGCTCACGTCATCGACCACCATTCCCGGCTGCACAATCGCGTCATCGGTAATCATCTCGAAGCGAATCAACACTTCACCGCCCGCGTAAGCATCCAGCGATACCGTCTCTTGCACCCATTCGGACTCATCACCGCCGCCGCTGCGACTCGTATAACCCGGCCCGTAAGCGTTCTGCTGCGGGTCTTCGGTGGTGGTCTCATCAGTCGCCAGTGGAGTCCACGTTTGGCCGCCGTCGCCGCTGACCATGACGTAGCCGTAATCCCAGAATGACTCGAAGTGATACCATGTCCAGAAATGCAGCGTGGCCGCGCTCACGTTTGACAGATCAAAAGCGCGGGTAAGCGTTGTATCGCTGTTATCGGCGCGGTTGCCGTACCACATCCCTTGACCGCTGTGCGCGTTCGTCGGCACAAGCTGAGTCGTGGTCGGCGCGCTGAAATCCACGTTCAACGCCGAAACGCCGTCGAGATTGGTCAGCACATAGTAAGTGGTCGAATACTGATTCGCCGCTTCTTCATCACTATAGGGATACTGCGTCACTGTCGAGCGCACGAGCGGCGCGGCCAACGCCCACGGCAGCGAACGATAACCGTAGCGCCCATCTTCCAGCGATGCGTCGAGCAGAAAATTCGCCAGTGCCCAATCCGCGAACAAGGCGTTCACATCGGGTTCGCCGAGCGCCGCCAGCGTATTATCCACCGACGTTAACCCATTGGCCGGGTCAGCGCTCAACATCGCCAGCGCGTCGTCGCCATAGCGATCATAAAAATAGTTGACGAACAAGAGCGCCGCGCCGTAATGCTGTGAGCGTGGCTGCTGTTCCGACCACGTATTCAACTGCGTCGATGGTAAAGCCGCGAAAGCTAGAGCCGAACCAAACGCATAGGTGTAGCCCAGATGCGCCGACGTGAATTCCGAGAAACCCTCATCGAGCCATGTATCCTCGTTGTTGTCTATGTTGCGCCGGATCATGTGCTGGAACTCGTGCGCGACGATGCCTTCGATGTCTTCGCGGTCAACATCTTCCACGCCAATCGCATCGAGGTTGAAGATGAACATCTCGTGTTCGTTGCTATCAGTGACAACTTCAGCGGGGTTGATGTGTTCGCTGGCGAAATAAGCCGCCACGCCTGACCCTAGCCCGTAGCTGAACAAGCCATATACATGCGGGTCGCCGTCGATGCCGGGGATGTCTTCGCTGCCCCACAGCGCCCGCACTTCCTCGTAAATGCGCTGGTCGAACGCGGCAACCAGCGCTTGCAGTTCGCCCTCATTGATCGCCACATCTGCCTGTACCCACAGGTAAATGTGATCGCCCGCTGCGCGCAACGTCGCGTCCACTTGAAAGGTCAGTTGGTCGGCTGAGTTCATCACCCAGAAGGTTTCGCGCTCACCGATCTGGCGTTCGGGTGCGCTTTCCGGCGGCGGCGGAACGTCACTGATACCAAGCAAGCGCCGCGCCAATTCGACGCGATCACGCATGGGAATAACTGTTGTTTCAAGCGCGGTGACGGTTGGGAAAACTACGTCCGGCGCTGCCTGCTGTGCGCCGACAGGGGCGACAAGCAGCACAAACGTGACGATCAATAACAAGCTGCGAGTGAGCATAGGGGCCGCCTTTAACAATAAGACTGATCTCATGTTAAAGGTAAAAAGTGCTCAGTGAAAAGTAAAGGCGGAGTTTCTAGGCACTTTCCACTATTTTAGAACAAACTGAGCATACCGCCGCGCTTGCGTCCCTCTCTCCCCTTGTGCGCCGGATGGCAGACGGCGATCAGGGCGTGCAGTTCGTAATCGACTTCTTCTGGCAGAGAGAGGTTGTTCGGTGCGCCGTTTTCGAGAAAATCCGCGCACTGCTGTTTGATGCCGTTCTCGAACACGGGCCCGTCATCGGCGTCGATCCACGCTGCCCAGATGAGAGTGTCACCGGTTTCAAACATGCGTACTTCGTGGTTCTTGCCAATTTCGTCTAGCCATATCCAGTGATTGTGAGCAGTTCCCGACGCAGATGCCATTGCTCTATCCCCTTGTCACCGCTACTTAGTCAACGCAGTGTTTGAGATAAAAGATACACCAACTCGCAGTTGCAATAACATAAGGTTCATACTGTTTTCAAACAAAGATGTGGAGATAGTAGAAAGAATTTCGCAGGTTAGCAAGTTTTGTAATGTCAACCTTTAAGGCAACCATTCCAAATCAAGCGAGAAGGCGAAGCCCGCAACAGGTATCTCGCGGACGGTTGACCCATCAGCATGGACGACGAACAATTTCGTACCATCTGGCTCCTGCGATGCGAACGCAATTTGCTGGCCGTCATCCGACCATTCAGGCGGGGTTAAATAGTTTGTGACTGGTACATGTAAGCGGATTTGCCCTGCACTGTCCAAACTGTAAACATAAAGCCCCGAACCACTACCCGAAATGTAAGAGTACACGGCGAAATCATTCGCGGCTGGCGATACGCCCACAAGATGATACCGGCGCTCCGCTTCGTCTGTAGAAGATAAACGCATATCCTGTGCAGTGATATCGAGAATGTATAGTTGACTTGAGCCTGTGCTGGCAAGCAAATGCTCACCGTCCGGCATCCATTCAAGCGTTCTCCACCGCGCGTCGTTCCCGAAAGACACAACATTCGACATTGTTAAATTCAAGACATGGATAAGATCATGAGCTTCGATAGAGGAAATGAACGCAAGCTGCTGGCCGTCCGGTGACCAGCGAGGGCTGGTATAGCTCAGGTCATCAAAAAACTGTGCTTCTCCGCTTTCAACGTTCACAACATAAAATCCGTCGGCAGTCGGTTGAGAAATCCAGCGGCCATCCGGTGACCACGTTGGCCCACCATAGGGTCCATCTTCGGGAAATGTAAAAACTTCACGGAGTGTTGACCAATCATCCGACACATATAACGTGGTTACGCCGCGTTCAAAGTGCGAAATAGCGAGAGCGACCTGTGACCCATCAGGAGACCAGACTGGCGAAACATAAGGGCGGGCCGGCAAAACAATGTCATGCACCGCGCCACTGACCAGATTCATGATCTGCAAATGTTCATCCTCTGAGAAATACGCAATCAGATTGTTGCTAACATCAATACTGTTGGAGAATCCGCGAATATCGACTAAATGACGCTGCATTTGCATGTGAACATCCATCAGATCAAACCGCGTGATATCGTACCTCGTGCCCCAAAGGAGTATTACACCTTCGCTCGGCAGTAGCGGCGCGGCCAGCATCGACAGCTCCACCAACGCTGCGCTTAACATGACGAGCGCCAACTCGACGCGCAAGATTATGCCGCGTACACTGCCTCGAAGCATCACACCACCACCTGAGTATCCATTTGCGTTTCTATCTTAGCCCGCCACGCTTGCACCAAATGGATGATAAACCGATGAGTACCCTCCCCATTCTTAATGAAGACACGATCTAAGACGACTTATAATTCTTAAATAATCGTCTTATTGAAGTTTCATTGTAATTTTGCCGCAGACTATTGTAATCAGGGACGAGGCTTCAAGAACCCCCATGCAACCATCGGCGCATTGCTTCCAACTTTTTAGGAACAACCCAACATGACGTTACGTGCGAAACTCATCATCGCTTTTTTAGGCTTCGCCCTGCTGTCGATGGCACTGGGCGTGGTCAATTTGCTGTCGACACAGCGCACCATTGAAGCCTATG
>JACMMD010001012.1 GCA_014379235.1 Anaerolineae bacterium | reverse complement strand
CTCGACTCAAAGCCGAGCGCGCACACAATCTCCGTCGCGCTTGGCAGCAGGGTTACGATACGATGTTGTGACATGAAATCCCCTGTTCGTGCTGGCGCTGTAGTTCTCGCTGCGCCGCGTTCATCGCCTCTGCGATTGCGGCTCGTAGGCATGTCGAACACAGGCAGCTTGCATCTTCGCGCAAAGGCAAAACGTTGGGCAAATCGAAGCACCAGCAGTGCGCTTCTCCCGCCGAGATGTCGCAGGTGAACGCCGCGCCGCACTGCGGGCAAACCTTCGAGCCGTTGTCGTTATTCGCGTTCGTCGTGGTCATCATTTGGGTAGGGGCAAGGCATGCCTTGCCCCTACAACTACAACATTAATCTACAAAGTGTAGTTCGGCGTCGGGGCAGGGTCAACGGTGGAAATAGATAGGCGGTGTTCGTAGAGGTTTAATTGAATGCCGCAACAACCCCTCCCTAAATCCATCCCCGCGAGCGGAGAGGGACTTTACGTCCCTTCCCTGCTTGCGGGGAAGGTGGCGCGTCAGCGCCGGAAGGGGTTATCTGTCTGTGGGCGGTTCACGAAGCGCCCCTACAGAGATGATGCTAGTTCGAGGACGTAACCTTGACCGGATTGGTGAGTTCGCCAAGCCCTTCGACGCTGACGGTAACGATGTCGCCATCTTTGAGGAAGCGCTTGGGGTCACGGGCGACGCCCACTCCCGGCGGAGTACCTGTGACGATCAAATCGCCCGCTTCCAGCGTGAAGCTGCGCGAGCAGTAAGAGATTAACTGCGGGATATTAAAGATCAGATTCGACGTGTTGCTGTCTTGCAGCATCTCGCCGCTGACCGTGCATTTGATACTCAGATTGTGCGGGTCTGTGACTTCATCTTTGGTGACGAGATAGGGGCCGATGGGGCAGAAGGTATCGAGGCTCTTGCCGCGTGTCCACTGCGCGTCGATCTTGAGCTGCAAATCGCGGGCGCTGACATCGTTGGCGGCTACATAGCCGAAGACGTGTTTCATGGCATCTTCTTCGGAGACGTTGCGCGCCTTCTTGCCGATGACTACGCCGAGTTCAGCCTCGTAATCGACTTCGTTGGTGATAGACGTATCCCACGAAATCGCGTCGCCGGGGCCGATGATGCTGGTCACGAACTTGGCGAAAATGAGCGGCGCTTTGGGCGGCGTTTGGCCAGTTTCCTTCGCGTGGTCGGCGTAGTTCAGGCCGATGGCGATAATTTTAGTGGGGCGAAATGGCGCTTCGAGCTTGACCTTATCCAGCGGGAAATTTTCGCTCATGCGCTGTGGTGTGATCCCACGCCGTACCAGTCGCTCCAACGTATCGGTTTCGGCCATGCTGTTGACGCGATCACCGATCACTTCGCCGATGCGACGGCGGCCATTGATGCTAAATGTGACAAGTTTCATCGGACGCTGTTCCTTGTATGCTGTCGAAATTAACTCATCTATTGTAACGGTTAATGGTAGGGGCGTTCAATTGCACACCTGTATCTCTCAACATATGGATGCCATGTAGGGGCAGGTCTCAGACCTGCCCCTACGAGCGATCCTGTTCAAAGTTAGCGCCGTTCGAGATGCGCCGCCGCCAGCTGCCCCCATAAATTATCCGGCTGACTGCTCCACAGGCTGAAAAAGGCGGTGCGCGCATTGACGCGATCACCGAGCAGATCATAGCTCAATGCCCGCACATACAGCGCTTCCGGCGTGAGCGGCGCGTTTGGTGTGGTTCGCGCCTGTGTGAGCAGGATGTCTAGCGCCGTGGCGGTGTTACCGCCTAACAGCGCGTTATACACACGCTCTGACGGGATGATCGCGTTCGGTAAAGCTGCCGTGTCGTTGTCCTCGTCAATTCCCGGCGAGGCGATGGCTTCGGCGCTGTAAGTCTCGTCGTTGCCGACCTGCGGCGCGAATGCCCACCAGCGTTCCGCTCCCGGCAAACCTAGACGAACGGCTGTACGCGGGAAGCGCCCGATCTCGGTGATGATCTGCGTATCGACAACCTCAATGCCCAGTTCGTTAAGCTGGTCTTCAATGGGGTCAGCGCGTAAGAGTGGTTGTTCGGTGAATATGCGCGTCAGCACCGCGTCAAGGTCACAGGCTCCGCCTGTTGTGCTGGTTATAGAGGCGGCTTCCAATGCGGCGCACACTTGAACAGCGGTTGAGCCTTCGGCCAATGCCGATGACAGAAACGCGCTGGTCTGGCGTGTCAGCCATGCGTTCGCGTCGGCTTCAGTGCGAAGTTCCTGCACCAGCGCATTGGCCTCGATTGTGCGACCATCGAGCAGGTAGAGCATTGCCAGCACCATACGCCCACGCTGCGCGGTCTGGGTTTCACCCATCGTCACAATCAGCGTCGATTCGAGCAGGTCAGTCACATCGGCGGGCGGCTGCGCGAATAACGGCTCCAGCGAGGCTAATCGACAGGCCAGCGTATTCTGTGGCAAGAAGCCTGCGCTATCCGGCGTCGGGCGAAAGTAGTTCGTGTTCCAGCGCCAGAACACCGTCAATTCGCTCTGGCAACCCCAGAACGCCGATTCTATGCGCCGAGTCGTCACTGCCAGTTCGTCATTGCCTTCGTCATCAGCGGGCCAATCCCTGATTTCCGTGAAGGTCAGCGCCACGTCCGGCTGTGAGATTTGCGCCACTCGATCAGTACGCAGGCCGTAGACGTACAGCGTTTGGTTGAGCGCGCTGCGTTCGGCAGCGGATATGGCCAGTTCGGCTGTGCCATCGCCGTTGAAGTCCGCGAGGCGCTGTAACTCAATGCGTTCGACAGCGCCCAACGGCGCGGCGGGAAGTGCTGGTACAGCGTTCAGAAAGGTCAGTCCGGCAGTTGTTCCACGCGCCAGCACATAATCCTCATAGCGCGGCGCTTCGTCATTAGCGGGATAGCGGATATACAGCAGCGCGTCCATCGGCGCGAGACCATCAAAATTGGCCGGCGTGACTTCGACGCGAAAGCCGTTTACGTCGAATAGGGACGCGGCTTGCAAGTTGATCGGTTGGCTGCTCAAACGCGCCTCAATGAACGGGCGCACAACCTCACGCATATCGATGCTACCGCGCGGCGCGCCTAACATCGTCGCTATGAGAGCTTCGCGTGCAAGAAGATCATGCGGCGCGCCGGGATAACGCTGTTCGAGTTCGTGCTGTGTGAGGCGAATGGCAGTTTGCGCTTCGGTTTCGCCGCTTTGCATCTGGCGAATCTGGCGCAGCAGCACGTTGATGAGGTCGTTTTCAGTCCACAGGCGTAGGGCGAAACGTTCGAGCGGGGCATCCGGCGTGACAGGGGGGAACTCAGCCAGCGATGGGCGCGGCGTGTTGGTGGCGAAAGCGGAGTCTTGCGCCGCCGAAGGTGAAACAGGCGCGGCCAGCAGCGCGAGGCTCATGCCAACCATCGCCAGCAAAGCGCTTAAGCCACCGACCAAACCCCACAATGAACGCGAGATCAAGCGGCCCATATTGTTCCCCCTGCATCAATCGGCACCATCGGCGGCGTGTAGTTTGCCACGAAATCATGCTGATGCCAAACCTACGACGTTTTCTTCTCCACCAGAATGCGCGTGATTTGCTCAAGATGATTGATGTCATGCCACGCGAACAGCGACAACTGCTCTTCCAGCATCAGCCGCCCGCGCTTAGGATGGATGCCAACGCGCTGCCAACCGGCTTCGTCAACGCCTTTCAGATAGGCGATAGTCGCCTCGCGCCGTTTGGCCCAATCGTCATAGGTTGCGCGCACATCTTGTTCACTGTAGCGATGTTCGGCGGCCCATTCGTCGGGATTGGGATTGGGCAGCGCGGGTTCGGGAGTAGGTTGGTCATTGGTGAGCGTGAAGCGCTCCATGAAAACGCCTTCGTAATCGCGCAAATGGCCAAGGACTTGCAGCACCGTCCAACCTGTGCCACCGTCGCGGAAGGTGGTAGCCTCTTGTGTCGAAGCGCCTTTCACGACGGTGTTGAGAACTTGTGACGTTTTTTGCAGTTGGTCGATTTGAAAGCCGCGTCCTGTTGCTGTTGACATGCGTATCTCCTTAAGTTCTGAGGCTTGAGTACCGGGTATAGTACCGGGTATCGGGTACAGAGTGCTAGAGCCTAACCGCTCCTACAGTTGCGCGAGAGGGTGAAATCGCTTACGCTTGGGCTATCACGACTCAAGGTAGAAGATGTCCACCCCAGACCCGTTTCAACAGCAGCGCGAAGACATGGTGCATTATCAGCTTGAGCAGCGCGGCATCAACAATCCGCGAGTGTTGGACGCGATGCGCCACGTTCCACGCCACGAGTTCGTCCCGCTTGAAGCGCGAGAATTGGCTTACCGCGATACACCCTTAGCCATTGGCGACGATCAGACTATTTCGCAGCCCTATATCGTCGGTTTGATGACGCAGGCTCTACGCTTGAGCGGGCACGAGCGCGTGTTGGAAGTTGGCACGGGGTCGGGTTATCAGACGGCTATTCTGTGCAAGCTGGCCAGCTACGTTTACAGCTTGGAACGTTACCCCGCGTTGGCGACCCAAGCAGCGGATACACTGTCACGGCTTGGTTACAACAACGTCGATATTCATGTTGGGGATGGCAGTCAAGGGCTGGCGGATATGGCACCCTTCGATGCGATCATCGTCACCGCCGCTGCTCCCGCCGTGCCCGGCCCACTGCGGTCACAACTTCATCCTCAAAGCGGCTGTATGGTCGTACCTGTTGGCGATGACAAAAATCAGGATTTGCAGTTTATCCTGCGTAATCTTGACCGTTGGGATGTCAAACGGATTGCGAAGGTGCGTTTCGTGCCGCTTATCGGACGCTATGGTTTCAGCGTACCGCCTAAACCCGAAGCGGGCAGCGCTGGCGAAACCCCTGACAGCATTTAAGCGGTTAGCTTTCAGCCTGTCAGCGATCAGCTTGTCAGCAAAAGGCAAAAGCGATTAGATTTTTAATGGCTAAACGCTGTAATCAGCGAGCTAACGGCTTAACCTCGCAGGTCTTTCAGTTCGCGGGTATCACCGAGATCGGGTTCATCGTCGTCGTTAACGGGCCACCGGTTCGCCTTGCGATATTCCGTTAAGCTTTCCAGATAATCGTGAATGAAGCCGCCCTTATCGCTGGCGATCAATACGCCGCTCAACTTGGAGATTCGCAGTTCGCCGCCGTAGCTGGTCAGCCGCTCGATCTGGTCGCGCAGCACCAGCATCACCGCTTCCCACGCGACATCACGCGGGAGCTGCGGCTCACGTAGATTGCGCGAGCTTTCCAGATACGAGATCAACGGGTCAGCGCTGGTGAACACGAACGTTCCCGGCAGATCGTGGCGCACGACGGCGAAGAAGTGCCGCGCCAATCTCTGTGTACCGGATTCCAGCGAGAACAAATGGCTCGGCGGGACGGGCGTGGTGATCTGTGCAGGGCCGGCGGCGGTCAGCAGGGTGATGCAGCGCCGCAGTAGAAATTGCAGTTCGGGCATGTGCTGGTCGCTGTTGGTGGCAGCGATGAGAACGCCATCGGGTTTAAGGACGCGCCGCATTTCACGTAGGGCGCGGTCAATATCCGGCAGATGGAACAGCATGTGGTTGGCCATCACCACATCGAACGAGTTCGAAGCGTAGGGAAGCTGCTGCGCGTTGGCCTGCGTATTACGTCCGACGGCGGTAGCGGGGTGATTACGCAGCATACCGCCAAGCAGGTCGCTGCCATAATACCGCACGTTGGGCAGGTGCGTTTTTAACACCTGATAGTAGCGCCCCGGCCCACTGCCCACGTCAAGCACTTTTTCATCACCGCGCCAATCCATGCAGTCAACCGCCCACTCGGCAAAGTTGATCTGCGGTTCGCTGTAGCGGTCATGAATATCCAGACGAATGGTCAGCGCTTCGTCGGTTTCATATTGTTGGCGAATAACTTCCGGGTCGTTGGCAGGGTACATAGTCGTCCAAAGTGTCGAGTTTTGCGCTACTTCAACTATAACTATACTAGTTGGCGTTGTTTGTGCAACTGCAACCTCTCAATAGTCTAACAGATTTGAGTGAACATGGGCGAGGCAAGCGTCGGCGCTACAGTAGCTGTCGTTGGTAGGGGCGACACATGTGTCGTCCGGTATCTAGAAATGTTTTCTCATTTTCGAACACACCCTACTCGTCTTTGAGTTCAAGCGGATAGAGATAGTAGTTGGCCGCCGAGGCCGCCTGACCACCTTCGTGAACGGCGGTGGTGATCTGGTGTGAGAACAAGCGCGTCACATCTCCGGCGGCATACACCCCCGCGACATTCGTTTTCTGCTCGACATCGGTCTGGATATAGCCTGATTCGTTCACTTCGATGCCAACATCTAGCGCCAGCTTGGTTTGCGGAGTCGCGCCCTGAAAGCTGAACAATTGATCGAGTTCGATGCGTTGGCCGCCCTGCGTGGTGATCGCTTTGAAGTAGCCATTCTTGCCTTCTACGGTGTCGATCTTGTCCATGATTAGCGGGATGTTGGCGTTTCGTAAGCGCTGTTGAAACGTCTCGCTGATTTCGTTGTCGTGGCTGTCGGTCAAAACGCTGATGCGCTCGGTGAAGCGGCTGAGTTGCAGCGCGACAGATGCGGTTTCGTTGGTGTTGCCGCGCACAACCACGCATTGATCGATACAGCCGTAGCCATCACAGGTGATACACCAGAACATGCTGCGTCCAACGTATTCATCCCAGCCGTCGAAGTGCGGATAATGGTCAACGACACCTGTACATAGGATCACAGCCTGCGCCTTCCATTCACCCGCCTGACCCATTGCGATGAACTCACGCCGTCCGTCGCCAAGCTCGATGCAGCGCAGCGACTCGATCTTGTTTTCAAGAACCGTCACATGATCGTATTCGGCAAGCTGTTCGTAACCGAGTTCGCGCAGTGTGCGCGCTGGAACTCCGCCGGGAAAACCAAGATAGTTGTGGTTGACCTGATGCCATGTCGAACGCCCGCGTCCGTTGTCGAAAAGGGCGGTGTTTCGGTTGTAGCGCGCCAGATACAGCGCCGCCGATAATCCCGCTGGCCCGCCGCCGATGATCATCACTTCGAATGTGTTACCGTTTTTGCTCATCTACCTCGCTCACAAATGTCGTATCACATAAGACATTGTAGCAGGGTTTATAACGTTTGCAGTCCGCTAATCTGCTTCCTAGTTGTTCGGTGCAATGTCATGATGCGCTGAATCAAGTACAATAGACGAAAATAACTTACGAGTTTTAGAGTGTAATGCGCCACTGGTTTGCACCTCCCCAACGAGCAGATGAATACGAGACATTTGCGGCGAGTGTTCTGCATTACACGCTGCTGCTGTTGATGTCTATCGCGCTGTTGTTTACCTTTTTCGTTACGTCACCATCACAGCTTATCTTCATTCCAGTCGTTATCGGGATATTCGGCGGCTGTTACTATCTGCTGCATAGAGGACGGTTTCGCCTCGCCAGCCTGATATTCGTAAGCGGGCTGTGGTTAGTTGTTACTCTAGCAGCTTTCAGCATCAACGGTATTCGTAATGCCTCAATCAGCGTGTATGCGGTTGTCATCATTTATTCAGCAGTACTGTTTCCGGCCCGTGCTGTGATCGTGTTTTCGTGGATGAGTGTGTTCTCGATAACCCTTCTGACCGTTGGCGAGACGTTGAATGTTTTGCCGCTGCGAACGACACCGCTGTTTCTCGCAGATCGTTTCTTCCAGCAGCTTGCGCTCATAGGCGCGGCGGGCGTTCTGCTCTCGGCGGCCTCCCGCGTGATCCGCGTAAGTTTTCAGCGCATTCACATGAACGAAGAAACGCTGCTGCGGCGTAATCGGGAACTCGAAGTTGAGATTGCTGAACGCCGCCGCACCGAGGCCAGCCTGCGTGTTAGCGAGGAGAAATATCGGCTGCTGTTCGAAAATATTCCGGTTATGGCTACGGTATTCGGACAAGATG
>JACMMD010001011.1 GCA_014379235.1 Anaerolineae bacterium | reverse complement strand
TCTTTGCGATAGCTGTGCAGCCAGCGTTCGCGCAGCAGCGGATATAAGTCTTCGCCCGTTTCTTTGTCGCGGATGTCGAAGACCCACGAGAAATGATTGATGCCCGCCGCTTTGATGTCGAGATGCTGCAAGCCGGCCCGTGCCACTGGAATGAAGTTGGGCATGTTGTCCACGTCGGTGTGAACGTGGAAATGCTCCGGCACGGGGATATCCCAACGATCAGCCAGCACCGCCGCCGCCATCGCATAGCCCCACAGCAGTTGATGGCACAGCCCCAACACCTTGATATTGGTGTAGCGCTGTACCGCCCAACTCAGGCGAATCAGCGGATTCGTCAGGTTGAGATACCACGCTTGCGGGCAAAGGCGCTCCATATCGTGGGCGATGTCCAGCACCAGCGGCAGGTTGCGCGCCGTGTGAGCGAACGCGCCGGGCCCGCTGTTTTCGGCATAGGGTTGGCGCACACCATGACGCAGCGGGATTTGCCAGTCCTTCTCCCATACGTCCTCTCGCGGCCCCACCTGTACCGATACAATCACGAAGTTTGCGCCGGGAAGCACGTCGCAGCGATTGGTTGAACTGCTGATGGTGAAGCCTGCGTCCCATGCCTTGTTCATTTTGTTGGCGAGGGCGGTCATGGTACACAGCGATTGCTCGTCCACGTCCACTAGTGCGAGTTCAGCACCCCGCAGACGTGAATATTGCAGCATGGTGGCCAGCGCACCGAGTCCAAAAATAGCGCTGCCCGCGCCGATAACGACAATTTTGGGTGGATTTGGCCGTTGGTTCATGATCTAAGTAGTCCTATTCGCTGTATGGCTATTTTATCAAGTTGATGAATTAATTCAAACGAAAAAAATTAGCGCTTGGCTACTTGCAGCGCGTTCAGTCGCACCAGCGGCGGCACCTCGCCAATGAGCGGCAGCGCATAATCGCTAAATGCCTGCGTGGTCATGTTGCCAGCGTCGTTCATGTATTCATGCGAGAGACGCTTCTCGTGGCTGTGAATATCACTAAGTGGCAGTACGGCCTGACCGATAGAGTGTATATTTTCAACGCTAAATTCATGGCGTAGAGCCACCATTATCTGATTGTGACCTCTCATCAGATCAATAACTGCGTATGTTCCAGCAGTATGCGCTGCGAGGCGATCAAACCGAGTCGTGCATTCACTCAAAGAACGCCCAATCAGTCCGGGTCGCAGACAGCGCGTTTGCAAGCCGAGCCGTTCGCGCACTCGTCCTGCTAGATATGCGCCGACGCCGTTCGACAGGTGCAAAATCGGGCGGCCAAGCGAATCTTTATGCGCGTCCGACAAGCCGATGAAGTTGCCGTTCTCATCGCGCAGCCCTTCGGCTACAACCACGAAGCAGTATCCGAGTCGTTGATGAACACCGCTTACGTCGCCAATGAAGCTGTCCTCATCGAACGGGATTTCCGGCACATAAACCAGATGCGGCGCTTCGTCTTTGTTCTGTTTGAGCAGCGCGGACGCCGCCGCCAGCCAACCTGTATTGCGCCCCATCGACTCTAAGATCACCACGTCGTCGAACGTGGCCATCGCTTCGAGGTCGCGGCCAGCATCGCGGGTAACGAGCGCCATAAAGCGGGCCGCGCTCGGATAGCCGGGGCTGAAATCTGTGCCGACGAGGTCGTTATCGACGGTTTTGGGAACGCCGGCCACACGTAGATCATAGCCGCGCTGTTCGGCTAGTTCGCCTAAATGGTTGCACACCCACATCGAACCGTTGCCGCCGATGTAGACAAAGTAGCGCACGCCATATTTTTGGAACACGTCGAGTACGCGCTCGAATTCGGCGTCGGTCAGTTTGTACCGCGTCGAACCAAGCACTGCGCCGGGAGTGGTTTCAAGCTGTTTCAGTTCGTCGCGTGAAATGTTGGTCAGGTCGATGAATGCTTCATTGAGCGCGCCCTCGATGCCATGCACGAGGCCGTAAATCTTGGTGATAGCTTGCGGCTGTTCCTGCGCGGCCTGAATAACGGCTGCGAGACTGGCGTTCATCACGGTAGTCGGGCCGCCGGATTGTCCAACGACGAGAATTCCTTGAGGTAGGTCATGCATCCCCCGACTCCGTATCTGGCGGGAGCAACTTGTCAAGTTCGATAAGAAGTTTGGGGAGATTATAAGTAACGGTGTCCCATACAATATCAAGGTCTACTTGGCTATTAGCGTGAATAACTTGATTACGCATACCAATAGATGCGCGCCAAGGGATTTGCGGGTTTTGGTCACAAAACGTTTGGCTTACCTTAGATGTCGCTTCACCAACAATTTCAAGCGTCCTGACTAACGCATACGCGAGCATATCGTCAACCTCTAACGATGCTCGCGTCTTGCCTGTGGCAAATACAATTGCTTTACGGGCGGCATCTTGCATGTGCCTCATACGTGTTTGATCGTCAATTACGCTCATATAGAAGCACTGCCGCGTCAAGCACGTGATTGCGAAAATATTGACTGAGTTCTTGAGGCGTTCGCAAATCTACATGCCGTCCCGTAATGTCTGTTAATTCATCTTGCATGGCGATAACTTCAAAATAACCGATACGCGCTCCCGGTTCGTACTCTACTAGCATGTCTATGTCGCTGTCGGGGCCGAAATCATCGCGCAGTACCGAGCCAAACAGCGACAGCTTACGAATCGGCTGGCGCTGGCAGAAAGCGCGAATTTCCGAATAAGGCAGATTGATCTTAGCCTCGATTTTTTCATTCACAGTTCATCACTCATGACCCATCGGTGACTATTTCATGCCCGTTGTGGCGATACCAGATGTAATATAACGCTGCAAAAAGGCAAACACCACAGTGATCGGCAGCAGCGTTAGCACGGTCATAGCGAGAATATAGTTCCACTGAACGTTGAGTTCACCCTGAAACGAGTTCAAGCCGACGGGCAGCGTGAACAGTTC
The DNA here is from genome assembly GCA_014379235.1 of Anaerolineae bacterium. Taxonomy (GTDB): domain Bacteria; phylum Chloroflexota; class Anaerolineae; order Aggregatilineales; family Phototrophicaceae; genus JACMMD01. The sequence continues at coordinate 993 of JACMMD010001011.1, read as the reverse complement.
GTTCTGGCTGACCACGATCAGCGGCCACAGGAAATCGTTCCAGCGCCACATCACCGAGAAGATCGTCAGCACGGCCAGCGCGGGCGCGGCCAATGGCAGGATGATCTGCCAGTAGATGCGCCATTCGCTTGCGCCGTCGATACGCGCTGAGTCGAGCAGTTCGTCGGGGATGGTCAGCATGTACTGTCGCAGCAAGAAAACGCCTGTCGGGGTGGCTGAGGCGGGCACAATCAAGCCGAGCAGGTTGTTCGTCCAGCCGACTTTAGCCACCACCAGAAACGCCGGAATCAGTATGACCGATATGGGCACCATCAATGTGCTGATGATGATGATGAAAATGGCGTCACGCCCCCTAAACTGATACTTGCTCAAGCCGAAAGCCGCCATGCTGTTGATGAGCAGCGTCAAAATGGTGGCCAAAACGGTCACGACGACGCTGTTGCGAAGGGACGTCAGGAAGGGGAACGCTTGTACGCCTTCCGTGTAGTTGGCAAAATGGAAAACAATCGACTGCACCGCAACACGCTGACTGATGTTGACTTCGAGCGGCTGCATATCGCTGTTGGGCGTGGCCGGGTCGATCATGCGCGCCACCAGACCCATGCGCGATAGCTGTGCCATGCGCTGCGTTGTGCCATCTTCGAGCGTCACGTCAAACAAAGGGAGCGGGTCGTCGTGCCCTTCGACGCTGATGGTTTCCTGTCGATAGGGCAGGAACATCGGCGGAAAATCGTACAGTGCTTCCTGTGTCTTGAACGACGACATCACCAGCCACACTACCGGCCCGAACATAATCACCGTGCCGACTATGAGATACAAGTAGGTGAAAAAGTCGGCAAGGTCGAAGCGCCGCGCGCCGCGTGTGCGTGTTAAGAAGCCGACAACGCGGCCACTTGCTGCCGCGTGAGACGGTTGTTGGTTGGAGTAAGAAGCGTCCATCGGTTTAGGCTTGTTTCAGAGGTCGAGGTAAATGCGGCACAGTTTCTAGTTCGA
>JACMMD010001010.1 GCA_014379235.1 Anaerolineae bacterium | reverse complement strand
GTTCATCCGATTGAACCGTTACCGCGATTTCGGGCTTCTTCGCCAATGCCCATGTGAGCGCAAGCGGCTGTCCCTCTTGGGCAACCACATGCACGTTGAGCGGCTGTCTGTAAACAGGGACGTTGGCATGGGTAAAGGGTTTGGCCGCCTTGTCGATATTCACATCATGAGTACGCCAAACCCAATCGCCGGGGCGGACGCGCTCAAAATTCACATCGCGGTTGCCGAGGCGCAGTTCAAGCCGCGTACCAATCGACGTGACTTCGTAAAGATGACCGCCTTCTTCTTCGATTTCAGGGCTGCGCCAATCGGCGGCATCAAAAACGATACCATCTCCCGCCTTGAGCGGCGCGGCATCTTGAATATCAGTCGGCTCGATGACGACGCGATCTTTATAAACCTGCGTCACTCTGCCGCACAACACGCCTCGATGACGCGGCGAACGCCCTGAGACGACCTCTTGATGATTCGTGCCGGAGAGGAAGAACGGCCCCAATCCCCGTGAATACACCTGCTCGATGGCGATTTCGTCCTGACGTGTTATCGGACTTGGACGCTGTTCCCACGCCGCATCCACTGCCTGACGATAAGCGCTTGTGGTCAGCGCGACGTAGTTTTCGTCTTTGTAGCGTCCCTCGATTTTGAGCGTCGAAATACCTGCGTCCATGATTTCCGGTATTTGATGCAGCGTAAACAGATCGCTGGGAGAAAGCAGATAGCGCGCATCGCCGAGCGGTTTCAGCACATCATCGACAATCAGTTCATAGGGCAATCGGCACGCTTGAGCGCACTTGCCGCGATTAGCGCTGCGCCCGCCCCACGCCTCAGACGAAAAGCATTGGCCGGAATACGAGACACACAGCGCACCATGTACAAAGATTTCCAGTTCGCAGTCGGTCTGCTCACGAATGGCGCGAATGTCCTTCAACGAGAGTTCACGCGCCAATACGACGCGGTTCACGCCGAATCTTTGCGCCAACATAACGCCTTCCGCGCTGGTGATGCTCATCTGTGTGCTGCCGTGAATATCGACATGAGGGGCGATCTGATGCGCCAACTGCGCGATACCGACATCTTGAACAATGAGCGAATCCGCTCCGGCGGCGGCGATATGTTCAATTGTTTTGACGGCTTCGCGGAGTTCGTGGTCGAAAACCAGCGTATTGAACGTGACGTAGCCTTTAACGCCCCGACTGTGCAGGGTTCGCATCACGTCCGGTAGTTCGGTCAGCGTGAAGCCAACTTTCGCACGGGCTGTGAAATGCTTGAGTCCGAAGTAAACGGCATCCGCTCCCGCCTCAATCGCGGCATGGAGTTGGGGCCAATATCCGGCGGGACTCATAATCTCAGGTTTGATTTGCATAGGGCGCTATCGTGGGGATAAAACGGATTTGTCTATCGCATTATCTCATAAGATCGCTTGAATCTCCAACTGCTGCTGGTTAGGTGAAATGGCTAACCAGCGATGCCACAGTAATCAACGATGCTTTGCTGCAAGATACACGCCAGATCGACTACCGATTCAACCTCGACCCATTCTTCATCCGTATGTAGACCATCACCTGTCGGGCCGACAATGACCGTTTTCATGCCTGCGTCGGAGAGTAACGCCGAATCCATCCACCACAACGCGCCGTAGATGTCAGGTTCAGCGCCGAGTACCGTCTGAGCAGCGCCTTTCACGGTTTGCACAATCTCAGCCGACGGTTCGATTTCATAGGCATTACGGCTAAAGAACGCATTCACCGTCGCACTAAAACGCGGGTCTTCCGCTGACAGCTTATCGACGATGCGCTGAATCTCAGCGACAACAGCGTCTACCGTTTCACCCGGCAGCGTTCGGCGTTCCAGTTCCGCCCGACAAAACGCCGAATAAACTGACTGCGACGTTCCGCCCGCGATCAACGGCACATGCAGCGAAGGCAAACCGAGCAGCGGATGTTGTTCCCGATGCAGCAAATCGGCTGACAGCTTTTCGATTTCAACCAGTATTCGCCCCATATGAACATTGGCATCGATGCCCTCAAAATAGCGACTGCCATGCGCGGCGAGTCCCCGTGTCTTGACCTCGATCCACACGAAGCCGCGATGCGCGCAGCAGATACGCAAGTTGGTCGGCTCGGTCAAAATCGCCGCGTCCGCTTTGAAATCTTTGACAAGCTGCTCCATACCTTTGCTGCCATATTCTTCATCGACGACAGTTGTGAATAGAACATCGCCCGCGAGTTTGATGCCGCCATCGACAAAGCCCTTCATCGCCGCCAGCATCGCCGCGATACTGGCCTTCATGTCGTAAGCGCCGCGCCCGTAGAGCTTGCCCTCTCGAATATCGCCCAAAAACGGTTCAGCCATGCCCGTCACGCCGACGGTATCCATATGGGCATTCAACAGCACCGAGCGCCCCGTGCCTGAGCCTTTCAAAACGCCGATGATATTGTTTCGTCCCGCTTCAACTTCCTGCACAGTCGGCGTGATGCCCATGTTAGCGAGTTCAGCAGCGATGTAGCGGCCAATTTCGCCCTCGCCCGCCGCGCCTTTTTCCAGATCAGAATTGATGGAATTGATCCGCACCAGCGCTTGTGTTTGTTCGATTACATAATCACGGTTGAGCGGGATCGTCATGTTAAGCTAACCTGTAGACGTAGGTTGAGAATAATTGTACGCTGTGGCATATGGTAACTCGAAACTTCTTTCGGCAGTATGACCGCAAATTGGGAAACCAGTTGATGAGATCCTTACTTCAGTTTAGCTTGCTTGTTGCGCTCACACTGCAACTCAATTTTGCGGTTGCACAAAATAATTCTACGGAAACTGCTCAACTTGAGACGATTGCATGGAGTCCTGATGGAACGCGAATCGCTGGCAGCTATGGAGATGCGAGGGTTTCGGTTTGGGGTGTAGACAATTTAAGCAACCCTATCCTCAGCTTTCAAACCGAACTCGCTGATAAAATTACTTGGACGCCAGACAGCCATTATCTTATTGCTCAAGGAAACCATTCTGATGAGAATGGCCATTTACAATCATCCGTCACAAAATGGGATGCGGATACAGGTGAATTTGTAGATACCCTATTCGCTTTTGAACTTGACACAACGTTTGAGTTCAACCCATATGGGTACTATATAGTCCCTACCTTAGCCCTTGATTCGACAACCACAAAGGCTGCATTTAGTTTTCGAAACGTCACAGTATATTTGTCTGATGGAACTCAAGTGCTGCATCCCAACAATCAAGCAGCAACGCACAATGTTTATCGTATGGAATGGAGTCCTGATGGCGAGCGGCTTGCCATCGTCAACGGAGCGACAGATATCTACACGATTGAAGTTTTCGATATCGCATCCGGCGACGTAATACAGGTTATAGTGCCAAGTTTTCAATACTACATAACGGACTTGGGTTGGGATACAACCGGGAATTATCTTGCAGCTTCGAGTATGCAATTCACCTGCTGTGAAAGTTGGTCGAATATCGGTGTCTATCATGTTCAAGATGCTGAGGCTTTATATTCTTACGACGCCGCAGATCGTTGGTGGGGAAATATAGCGCGTTACGATGCGCCCGTCGCTTGGCATCCAACCGATTTCCTATTAGCCATTGCGAACGTCAATACCGTCGAAATTTATGATCCTAATGTCGAAAATGCGCTTTTCACGATAGCTGTAGACGAGGCCAGAGATATTGAGTGGTCACCCGATGGTACACAGATTGCCAGTGTTTCATCGAATGGCGTGCTTGAGCTATGGGACGTACCTTTTTTCAACAGTAACCACTAACAATCCGGCAATCCGCATACGTTCATGTTAAGCTAGCCTGTGGAGTATCAATCGGGCGGATTTCGGGGACGGCGCTCTTTTTCGACTTGAGCACAAAGGCAAATACAATCGCCGCGAACAGTCCCATAGCGCCCCAGAATAAAAATGGGACGTTAAATCCAATTGAGGTCAGGCTGTTGCCTATCGC
>JACMMD010001009.1 GCA_014379235.1 Anaerolineae bacterium | reverse complement strand
CGAATGCGTGAACGCATGGACGCGCACATCAGCGTCGGCTCGAAGTGGTTCGAGCTGTACAACGAACCCAACCTCGGCATCGAATGGCCCGGCGGTGTCAATATCGACTGGCGCAACGTCGATGGCATCATTCGCCCGATGATGGATAACTGGCTGGTGTGGGCGGAGTATACAATCAGTCGCGGCTGCTATCCCGGCTTCATCGCGCTGGCCGAAGCCACGCCTGACCCACTGGCCGCGACGCGCTGGATGGAAGCGTTTCTCAACTACCTCGAAGAAAACCATCGCGGACGCATGACCGCCGTGCTGGCCAACGGTGCGTACTGCGCCACACATCCCTATATCCTGAACCATTTCTATCAAGAACAACCGGGCGGCGGGCCGGCCAGCGTTCGCCCGCCGGAACAGCAGAACGCTCGTGAGGGCGGTTGGCATTTTGAATATCCCTACGACCCGTTCCAGCAGCAAAACGATCCCGGACGCACTGTGCAAGGCGGTACGGAATTAACGCCACATGGCGACCCCGTTGGGCTGACGGCGATGGGACGACTGTTCAACCAACTCTGCGCCGAGCGCTTCGGGTCGCAGGCCATACCTGTCGTCGGCACGGAGGGAGGTGTATGGCCGCTGCCTTGGGATGGGCCGCAGCAGCCGGATCGACGCTACCCACCTTATGATCGCAACAACCATCCACACGCCACTGTGGCCATGTTCGAATGGAGCGCTCGCCAAGCGCCGCCGTGGTTTTTCGGGCTGAGCGTATGGAAAGACGACGAATACTTCGAGCAGCTTCCGGCGACGGTCAACTTGCTGCGCGAGATCGAGCCTGTGTATAAGAACGTGCCGCCCATCGAGGTTATGGGGTCGGGCTACGAGCGCTATCTCGACACGCCAGAAGTCATTCCGGTGAGGCCGGGCCCCGGCCCGGTGCATGGTGAAGCTGATTTCCACATGGTGATTCTCGCGCCGGGATTAGAGACGCGCTGGTTCTTCGATACGGCGCAAGCCTATTGGAACACCTTCCGCCCGATTGTCACCACGCGCACCGATTACATTCAGTTTTTCACGCAGGAACAAAGCCTCGCCATCACGGTTATCACGCCGCCGGAACTCATCGACGAGATGACCGAGGCGATTCGCGTCCCGTTCCCGCAAGTATGGTTCGACCTGATTGTCGCTGACGATCAAGCCAACGTCGCGGAAATCTTCAACAGTCGTGTGCGCGATGGACTGCGCTTTGGATGATATGAGCGAAACAGCATATTCCGATGTATTTAGCCAAACCATAATTCTGACTGATTCTGCGCGTAGCACGATACTGCTCAAACATCCAGAAGTTTCAGGTTTCATTGATTGCATAGACGCTGTTTTACAGTTGCCAGATGAGGTTCGGCGTAGCGTGACGGATGAGCGCGTTGTGTTGTATTTATTATCGTTTTGAAGATGAAGTTCTTGCTGGCAAATGGGTTGTAGTTGTTGTTAAAGGGATTAACCAAAATTTTATTTCAACAGTCTATGCCACTGACAAAATCAAAGCGGGTGAGGTTATATGGACAAAGTGAGTCAACTATTTTACGACGCTGAAGGCGATGTACTGTATCTCTCCATTGGCGATCCGCGCCCTGCTATTTCGCAAGAGTTAGGCGATGATGTGCTGCTGCGCGTAGATGTAGAGACAGGTGAAATCGTTGGGCTTACAGTGTTGAATCTTTCTGCCCGTTTTAGTTCAATACAAACGCCGCAAAATCTTCCGGTAACAATTGACTTACACAGATTGGAATGATTACCCAAGAACTCGTGGTTGGGAAAATTCTGGCGCATCTCAACGCCGAACTCAGCGAAACTGAGTTGGTTCATTGGGCGGAAGATGCCCTCGTTACTCTGGTGGAGAGCGATATTGACGAACCTAATGAGCAAATGATATTGGATACCCTTATGTATATAGGCGCAGGTGATACACCCGGTTTCCCGCTTACTTGGTCGGTGCTGTCAGCATTTTTAGAAAAGTTGGGCACAAAAGTGCGGATCGTTACTGAGGCAAGCTAATGCCCAAACGCAAATATATCTGCGAGTTCTGTGACACAGAGAAGCCTCAAGAACCGCGCCTTGTCACGCTGACCATGACGCGCAATGGACGCTGGTTTATCTTCGAGAATGTTCCAGTACATGTATGTCCCAACTGCGGACACCGTTACTACGACGGCCCAATGTTGCTCAAGCTCGAACGCATGATTACTGAACAACTTAGCGAGGCACGACCCATTGAAGCGTGGGCCTTCTCGCTCCCGAATCCTGACTGATCTTCTGCCGCTATAAGGCGGTTAATGGGCAATAAAAAACGAACGGCGCAACCGAGTTACTCGATTGCGCCGTTCGTCTAGCTAGAAGTCTTTG
>JACMMD010001008.1 GCA_014379235.1 Anaerolineae bacterium | reverse complement strand
TCGCGCCAACTGCGACCTGCGACATCAGCACGCCGCAGCCAACAATCAACGTCACGCAGCCGACAGAAGGTCAAACCGTGTTGGGCGTGGTACAGGTGACGGGCATCGTGTCCGCGCAAAACTTCTCGCGCTATCAGTTGGAAGTCGCGTCCGCCGCTGCTCCGACCAGTTTCACTATCGTCGATGGGCCGTACACGACGCAGCAAACGGTCAACGGCGCGGTGCTTGGCAGTTGGGACACTCGCTCTCTGGCAAACGGGCCGTACATCCTGCGGATCGCGGTGTTCGCCAATGACGGCGGCTTCGCTTACTTCAACCGTTCGGTAACGGTGAACAATCCGCTGCCGACGGCCACGCCGACGTTCATCCCGCCGACACCCATCCCGCCGACGCCGATCACGCCCGTGTTCTTCACGCCGATACCGTTCGATACGATCATACCGTTCGACTCGCAAGTCCCGGGGCAGGTTGGTGGAGCTACGCCAACGGCAACGCTGGAATTCTAGGAAATAGACGACGGGGCGGTCAATTGACCGCCCCGTTTCTTTAGGTGCCGCGTTTGATCTGAACAACCATCAGATTAAATTGAGGAAATAGCAGCTATGGACTACAAGCAGTGGGTTCGAGAGAATCTACTTGAGGTTGCTTATTCGTATCACATGAATGAATCTGCTTTTGTTGGCTGTACCCCCGAAGAAGTTCATTCTGTGATGAAAGCACAAGGCGTTGAGTACCTTCCACAAATTTACGATGAATTGCTGCTTCTAAGTGGAAAAACCCTAGCTGGTGTTATACCGATGTGCAGCTTGTGTAGTTTTGATGATCTTTCAGACCTCAAGTTAGATGCTGTACGTGTGTTTTCAGAAGAAGGGCTTGAACTACCTAGCAACGCTTTCGTTTTTTACAATCATCTTGACCATCACATATTTTATTTCCTGACCGAGGCAAACGAAGATAACCCAGTAGTATTTGAATATTTTGAGGGAAAGGGCATCATGAAAGCGTATGATCATTTTTCGGAATTCATCATTGCGAATCATCGTGATAACCTGACTTATAGCTAGTCGTTCACCATTTTGATTTGTTCAGCACAATTAAACATACACCGCCTCTAATCGCTGCCTACAATTGCGTAACCATGTGAAAATTTGAACTTCTTTCGCTCTACAGCGTGTTTGACAACCCATTGCTGATTATGCTACAGTCGGCTCAATAAGTAGGTTCTGTCGTTCAGTATATTTGAACATTTGCGGTCTCGTAAATAAAAGTTATTGCGGAGATTGTTGATGGTAGAACAGACTCAAGCGCCGGATATCGGCAGCCGTTTTGACAGCGATAACAACGTCCTGCGTCCGATGACGGGCGACGAATACTTAGAGAGTGTGCGCGATGGGCGCGAGGTGTGGATTTACGGCGAAAAGGTGAAAGATGTCACCACGCATCCCGCTTTCCGCAACAGCATCCGTATGGTGGCGCGGCTGTACGATGCGCTGCACGACCCCAAGACCAAAGACAAGATCACCTCTCCTACCGACACAGGCTCAAGCGGTTACACGCACTCGTTTTTCAAAGCCAGTCGCAATGTCGAGGAACAGGTCGCGGCGCGCAACGCCATCGCAGGTTGGGCGCGCTTGACCTACGGTTGGATGGGCCGCAGCCCTGATTACAAGGCGGCGTTTCTGGCGACGCTCGGCGCAAACGCGGATTTCTACGCCCCTTATCAAGCCAACTCGCAAGCGTGGTACAAGAAGGCGCAGGAAAACGTCCTGTTCCTGAACCACGCTATCGTCAACCCGCCTGTTGATCGCAACAAGCCGCCGGACGAAGTGGCGGATGTCTACGTGCGCGTCATCAAAGAGACTGACGCGGGCATCTATCTGAGCGGCGCGAAAGTGGTGGCGACGGGTTCGGCCTTCACTCACGCCAATTTCATCGCGCATCACGGCCTGCCGATCAAGCGCAAAGAGTTCGCCGTCGTCTGTACCATCCCCATGAGTTCGCCGGGGCTTAAGCTGCTGTGCCGTAACTCCTACGAGATGGCATCGGCGGTGATGGGCACACCGTTCGATTATCCGCTGTCCAGCCGCCTCGACGAGAACGACGCAATTTTTGTGCTGGATAACGTATTCGTACCTTACGAGGACGTATTCGTGTATGGCGACATCGAGAAGTTCAACGGCTTCTTCCCGCGTTCCGGTTTCGTGCATCGCTTCGGGCTGCACGGCTGCACACGGCTGGCCGTCAAGCTAGATTTCATCTGCGGGCTGCTGCTCAAAGCCGTCGATGCGACAGGTGTGCGTGATTTTCGCGGCGTACAGGTCAACGTGGGCGAGTGTATCGCGTGGCGCAACTTGTTCTGGGGCCTGA
>JACMMD010001007.1 GCA_014379235.1 Anaerolineae bacterium | reverse complement strand
GGGCAAGACATGTCTTGCCCCTACTGATGGCTGTTTTATTGGCTGCCTGCGGCACACCCACGCCCGTCAGCCCGATTGCCGCGCTGCCAACCAATGCGCCGAAGCTGCTGGCAACAGTGTTCATGTCGCCCACTCCCGGCGAAGCTGAACAACGGGCTACCGCTTTTGCCGAACGTCCGACGACAACGCTCGTGCCCACGCAGACAACTTCGCCAACGCCCTATATCGGCGTGTTTTTGGGCGAGGTCGATGCGCTCGATGACGGCGGCGTTCCATTGGTCAACTCCGGGCTGTTCGATGAGAATGTCGGGTCGCAGTTGGACATCCCGACGCCTGTGCGCCCCGTTTGCACGATTGAGCCGGAACTGATCTTCGGAACGCTGTGGCGCGATAACGATACGGCGCGTATCGCGCTTGGCTGCCCGACTGAGCCGATCCAAATGTTCGAAGGCGCGATTCAAGTGTTCGAGAACGGCGTGATGTACTTCCGTCCAACGGGCGATATTTGGGCGATTGCGCCAGCCGGAGCGCAGGCGGGGCAGTTCTGGTACGCTGCGACTGCGCCCGAAGCCCCCGCCGAAGAACAAGCGATCATCGCGCCCGACGGTTTGCGAGTGCCTACACTTGGCTTTGGTGCGGTGTGGAGCGCGATAGCAGGGGTGCGCGATACACTTGGCTTTGCGCGAACGGATGAAAGCGCCGTCACCGCCTACTGGCAGCGCTTTGAAGGTGGCTCACTGTTCCGCGATGATACGTCAGGGCAGGTGTTTATCTTGGTTGGCATCGGCACAAGCGGCGAGGCTTACGGGCCTTACTGAAATGAAACGGGACGAATCCCAACACTGCTGGTTGTGACCGAAAATCTTCACGCACCACGCTCGACAAAATGTGGGGATATTCTATGGCATTCCACCAACTTAAATACCTGTATGCAGATTTAAGAAGAATGGTTAACGTGCATTGGTGGCGCTGGTACAGCGTTTGGTTTACTACTCCGTTCATTGCTATCTTCAATTATCGGTTGAGCAGGTTTTTCTTCTTGCTATTGGGCAAGCGCTTTTATCCTGTTCTCTATACGCTGTTAAGTCCAGTTTTCTTTATTTTGAGGCCGTGGTTTAGCGGCTGTGAAGTTCATTACAAGGCTGATATTGGGCCGCAGTTTCTGATACTGCACCCAAATCTTGGGGTCGTAGTGACGCAATATACGGTTGCTGGAAAAGGGCTAACGCTTACGGGTGGAAATTGTATTGGCAGGCAAGCTAAGAAAAAAGCGCTTTCAGGCGACTATGTTGTTCTTGGGCATAACGTCACTTTAGGAGCCAACGCAAGTATCATCGGCCCTTTGACCGTCGGTAATAATGTATTCGTTGGCGCGGGGGCTGTGGTCGTCAAAGATGTTGAAGACAATACCACCGTAGCGGGCGTAACTGCGAAGCCCCTTCATCTGGCAGCACAACTCGAATACGATTAATATCCTAGTGATTTACTATTGGAATTTTTTCCAGCCGGAACACGAACACCTTTTGTCCGTCGCGTTCTTCATGCCACGCATCGCTCAGAACGTAGAAGCCCTGCACCTGCCACGATTTACCCTCCATATACTGGTAGACTTTCACCTTTTCTGGGTTAGACTCGCCGCGTTTGTGACGCAGCGCTGCCATGAAGAAACGCCCGCTCTGGGTCAGGTTGCCGCGCGCTGATTGAGGCGCAGATTGTGGGGCGAGTTCGTCCCCGCTGGTGACTTCGTAGCTTTCACAAACGAGAATATCCCCTTCGATGCCCGGAGAGGTCGCAAGCAAAATGACGCTGTAATCGGGTCGCAGCCGATAATACAGCCCTCGAATCACACATCGTTGGTCTGGTTGTGCCGTCATAAAGACGCGGCTGTCCCTTATTTAACTCAGGCGATTTTGCGGTACGGCGGAGGCAGTGGCGTTGATAAATCGAGAGTAGGTAACGAAAGAATTACGACGCAACCTGAGAATATGAATAATTTATCATAATCATTATAACGTTATTTTAATCGGTTATCCACACGAGAAATATGAGAAACTAAAAACATCAAACGCGGTCTATTCGTTTGAACTCATATCCAGTCCACAGCTTACGCCGCCAGCTTCACGCAAGGCGGGATCATTCGCTGTCTGCTGGCTGGCTCACATTTTGCTTGAACGTATCCAGCACCAATTCTTCAACGTGGCGCACGTTGTCGATGCCGAAGAAACCGATGTCTACCCAATAGGTGCGGCGGCCTGAGTTTCGACTGCTGCGCGAACGCTGTTCTTTGGCGAAGATCAGGTCGCCTGTGCCGTTGCCCCGTTCGCGCCGTTCGACCTGCGTAATGTCCTCATCGCCGTATGAGATGACCGACTGTCCGAGCGGTGTGCGCGAGATCGTCAACAGCCGTTGATCGGTCACGGCGTAGATACTACGAATCCCCTTGAACATTTGCCACAGCGGGGCAATCAGCATCCAAATGCCGATGCCAAAGAATATGAACGGGAATAAGCCAAAAATCGCGCTAGGCGCTCGAACGCCGCGCTCGATGTCGCCAGCAGAAGGCGTAAAGTTGAACGCTCCAAGCCACGTACTAAAGAAAAAGATGCAGAACCCCAGCCACAAGACGCCCATCAATAACTGCGGGACGGTTTTCAGAGCCATGCGTACTGGATTCGGCTTGCCAACCCATAGGATTTTTTCGCCGGGGCGCACCTCGTTTTGAACGGCATCGCGGAGTTCGAAGTCTTTGCCGAGCATGGCCATCGGGTTCTGCCTTTATGTTGAGTTAGCGCAAACGTGCGGTCACAATCGGTTGATAATACCCGCTGTCCTCGGTCATATGCCAGCGAATATCCGTCAGCCCTCCCGCTTCCAGCGCCGCGTCGATTTCGTCGCGCTGCCATGCGCGTAGGTGAGTCGTGTGTGAGCGCATCTGCCAATCCGCGCCGCCGAGACTGGGGCGCACAATAAACATATGCATGATGTAATCGCTGCCGTCCGCAGCCCATTCCCAATGCTGAAACACGATGCGCTTGCCGCCAGTGTTGTCACTCTGGAACATGCGAATCGGTGTCGTTTCGGGCTGTTCTTGCACAAGCTGATCGTAGTCACGGATGCTGGCCAGCAGCAAACCGCCCGGTTTGAGCTTGGCCGCCATACTGCGCGCCGCTTGCTCCAGATCATCTTCGGTCATCAGATGGGCGAGGGCGTTATCACAGGTTAGCACCGTGTCGAACGTGCCTTCGACCTGCGCTTCCAGCTTGCGAAAGTCGGCCACGCCAAACGTCAGCGACAGTCCGAGTCGTTCGGCTTCCTGCTCTGCCCGTGTGATTGACGCTGGACTGAGGTCAGTCGCGTGAACCGTGTAACCGCGCTCGGCTAAAGCCAACGCTTGTGTACCGATGCCGCATGAGCAGTCTAGCAGTGTGCGCCGATCAGAGCCTAACTCGGTGCCAATGAGTTTGTCCAGCACATCGCCCTGCCAGCGCCCCCACGCTTCCCAGTCGTCAACAATCAGGTGATAGCCAGCGGCCAAATCGTCGTAAAAAGCGGCTACATCTTCAGACATCGTTGTTTACTCCTCGCTCTATGCGGGCGAACACACAGGTTCGCCCCTACAATGTTGTTACATACGCTGAACATCACCGACTAGCGCTTCGCGGACAGTGGCCACGAGGATGATCGTCCCCGCCACCACGAACATCAGCGTCAGGTTGGCGTCTGCCAACACGCCAGCAAGCGCATTCGAGAGCGGCTGACCGCCTACCGATGCCAACATGACGAGGCTCATCACACGCCCGATCATCTCCGGCTTGGAGCGGCGCTGCAACCATGTCACGCCGATGACGTTGAATAGTCCACTGCCAACGCCGATCATCGCCATGAACACCGCCGCGAACAGCACGAATGGCGCAATACCGATCAAGGGCAAGGCGATGGCAATTCCGAACGCGATTCCCAGAATCAGAAAGCCGGGGCGTTTGACTCGCGCCAGTCCACCGAGAATTGTACCGAGTAGAGCGCCCGCGCCAAAACCCGACAGCATCACGCCCAGAGCCGCCGCACCACCCAACACTCGTGCATCGACCCACAGCAGCGTAATCGGCGCGATCAACGGCGCAGATGGAACCGGAAAACGCATATCGGCCAGCGTGGCGATGCCCACATTCAAGGGCCCGACTACGGCGAAATCCACCACCGCGATCAAAATCAGAATAGCGCGCAAAGGCGGATCGGTCAGCACGTAGGCGATGGCTTCGCGGATGGAAATCAACAGCCCACGCACACCGGATGAGGCGGTGTCAGCCGTGTCATCACCCTGCGCGGCTCTTTCCTGTCGATTTTTGGTGCGAATCAGCGCAAGCATGGCCGTCGAGAAAAAGAAAGTCAGCGTATCAAGGCCGAACGCGAAGGCATTGCCGGACGAATCGCCTTGTGCCAGCGCATCGGCGCTTGCCCCACGCGCAATCACTAAGCCGGCCAGTGCCGGCCCGACGAGTACGCCGAGATGCGCCGTGAGTTGAAGCAGCGCGTTGCTGGATTCGAGATGGTCGCGGCCTACGATCTTTGGCAGCAGTGCGTTGTATGCCGGATAAAAGAACGCATCCGCCGCGCCAAACAACAGCGAGATCACGTACAGATGCCATAACTCGGTTCTGCCGAGAACGATCAACAGTGTGAGAACAGCGACTAGTCCACCGCGTATCAGGTTGGAAAAGATCATAATATTGCGCGGGTCGAAGCGGTCACTCAGCGCGCCGCCGACGAGCATCAATATCGCACGGGGGATGCCGCCGATCATCAGCACCGTTCCGAGCGCCAAGCCTGATCCGGTAAGCTGCAACGTCAGCCATGGCAGCGCGACGAAGTAGAATTGATCGCCAAGAATCGAAATGCTTTCGCCGGCCCATAGCAGTCGAAAGTCGCGGTTGGACAGTGGCGCAAGCAGCGCGGCCCGGCGCGAAATAGGTGTTTCGGGTGTAGTTGGTGTGTTCATATCCGGTGTTGCTAATTGTGCAGTTTGCTGCGGCGCTTGAACGGTGTCGTTCATGCCTTTCCCCTCGTGTTCAGCCGATCATTCAAATTAATTTGAATGATCGGCTGCATTTTAAACAATCTGGCTTCGAGCAGTCAACTGTCAATCACGTAAGTAGGGGCGCTTCGCGAAGCGCCCCTACCGAAACCTTCAAAATTATACGTTTGTTGTCTAACACCGCACGTTTATTTTTCCAGTCGCGCCGCATTAAGCGGGCCGGGATCGACACCGTTGAGCAGCATATCGACTGCCCGTTCGGCCACGCCCGCACCGAATGCCAGCCCGTGCCCATTGAAGCCCACCGCAAAACCCACTCGCGGCTTGCCGGGAAGTATCCCCACCAACGGCAGCTTATCCGGCGTGAAGGCCATGATACCGGCCCAACGTCGATCAATCGGCGCGTCCACATCGGGGAACTTATCGCGTAGATAGGCTTCAAGTGCGCGCTGAATCGGGTCAGTGAGGCGATCATCGCTGGTGTTATGTTCGAGTTCAAAGTTTCGGTTGCGCGCCCCGCCGATCAACAGCCGCCCATCGAACGTCTGGCGATAGTACATATAGCCGTAGTCGCTGTAGCCGCAGGTTTCGATCACTGTCTGTTTCAGGGGCGCGGTGGCGATACACTGAGCGCGGGTAGGGATGATCTTGCCGATGAAATAGGGGTCGATGTTGGGCGAATAGGCGTTGGTACACAGCATCACGTAGCGTGCTTTGAAAATGTATTGGCGAGTATAAACCGTCACACATTCCGGTTCTTCTTGATGAATCGCGTACATCTCATTGTTGTTCACGAGTTCCGCGCCGCTTTGATTGAACACGGCCCACGTCAGTTCGTAGGGCTGAACGGCGGCATCTCCCGGCTGTTCGACGGCAGCGAAATAACCGCGCCGCAAGGGATCGGTGCTGTGGAAATTGGCTGCGATACCATCCGCGTTGAGCGCCCGTGCCGCGAGTTCGAGTTCTCGCGCTTCTTCTTTGCTTTCAGCCAGCAGCAGCGAACCGCAGTCGTGCCAGTTCACGTCACCCGCACGGGCGAACTGTCGCCAATACTCGTGCGTCTTGGCTGACAGTGCCCACAACTCGCGCACGGTGTCGATGCCGTACTGCGCTGTCGAAGTGTGATAATAGGTGTCGAGGCCGGTGATGACGAAGCCCGCGTTGCGGCTGCTGGCACCGAGCGCCACGTCACGCATCTCGGTGATGGTGACATGATGCCCAGCCTGTGTCGCAAAATAGGCCGCCGCGCAGCCTACTAGCCCTGCGCCGACGACCAATACATCCACCTCACGAATGGGCTGAGAGCCATTCGCCTGCCAGATGGAAACGGTCATAAATTGTCTGCCTTGTGTAGTCGCGGGTAACGCGCCAGCCTATCGCGCTTTGACCACGTAAGTGCTGGCCAATTTATCATGCCAGCCTTGATTGTCGTTGTCAAACAGTGCCCAGATGTAGCCGAGCGCGAATACCGCGCCGCTGATGTAGTAGCCGATGTAGCGTACAATCGCATCGCCCGCCGTCATCTTTTCACCCGTCGTTTTGATGACGCGAATGCCCATCAGTTTTTTGCCGAGTGTTTGTCCATCTTGCTGCGTCCAGAAATACCAGGAGTAGATTGCGCCGATGATGACACCAACACCCGCGCCCGTTTCTTCGGCACCGCTGAAAAGGACGGCAGCGATGATGCCGAGAATGATGTTGTCGATGAAAATGGCGATGAAGCGCGTGCCTATATCGGCCAATTCATAAGGGGCAACTTCTGAGCGTTTGGGTTTGTCTGCGT
>JACMMD010001006.1 GCA_014379235.1 Anaerolineae bacterium | reverse complement strand
GACTTGAAAGAGATCATTTTCACCAACACGATGGAACTACCCACCGACAAGCTGCTGCCGAACATGACCGCGCTGTCTGTTGCGCCGCTGTTGGGCGAGGTGATCTTGCGGGCGCACGAAGGTCGCAGTGTGGGCGAGTTGTTTGACGAATAAAGTACGGAGTACAGGGTACAGAGTACGAAATTATGTCGGATGGCTGCAACGAGATTTTTGTGGTGATTGACCATCCTCATGGCCGGATTGATGTTCCCTTAGCAACGTGGATCGAAAAAGGCCCCGGCCCACGACGTTACGTGAAACCCGTCGGGGCAAAATGCAGCGATGACAGGGCGCTGCCTTTCAGGGTGATACCCTTGCGCTATCGCAATAGCACTATTTCGCGGCTGTTGATTCGCCTCAAGCTACTGACAAATCCCTGGGAATAGCACCTAAAACGTTTTATTCATGATGCTTGCGAGAAGCGATTCGTCGCGGCGATCATGGCTTCACTCATGCCGGGATCGTTCGGGGAATGCCCCGCACCCTTCACGATGATGAGTTCACTGTCGGGCCATGCACGTGAGAGTTCCCAAGCGGTGACGAGCGGCGAACCGAGATCGAGCCGCCCTTGAATCAAGATACCGGGAATCCCAACCAGCGAAGCGGCATTACGCAGCAGTTGTTGATCTTCCAGCCAAGCATTATTGCGGAAATAATGGGTGATGATTCGCGCTCGCGCCAATCGAAAAGTCGGCTCTAACCAGCGCCCGCTCGGTTTCGCATCAACGTCAATCGACATGAGAGCTGCTTCCCAATCGTGCCAGTCTTTTGCGGCCTTCGCACGAACGGCAGCATCGGGATCGTTCAATAAATGGTAGTAGGCTTCTACAAGATCGCCATTGCGCTCATGTTCTGCAACGCCCAGTTGGAAGAGTTCCCACTGCTCAGGAAACAGCGGCGCGACACCGCCATATAACCAATCAATCTCTAATTTTCGAGTCATGGTGACGCCAAACAGGATGATTTCGGATACGTACTGTGGATGCTGCTCGGCATATGCCAGCGCCAGTGTCGAACCCCATGAACCGCCGAATAACAACCAGCGCTCGATGTTGAAATGTTGCCGCAGTTGTTCGATGTCTGCGATTAGTTGTTGAGTGGTGTTAGCTGCGAGATCGGTGGTTATGTCGCTGGCATTGGGTGTGCTGCGCCCGCAGTTGCGCTGATCGAATAGAATAACGCGGTAAGCGTTGGGATCGAAGTAGCACCGCATTCTGGTCGAGAAGCCAGAGCCGGGGCCGCCATGCAGAACGACTGCTGGTTTTCCAAGCGGATTTCCGCATACTTCCCAATAAATTAGATTGCCATCGCCGACGTTAAGCATTCCATTGTCGTAAGGTTCAATTTCCGGATACAGTATTGATTGCATGAACGTCCTCAGTTTAAGACTCAAGACCCGTATTATATATGCGCTTGATGTTCGGACGCAGTGATGTGTGTTCACAGCGATTTCTTACGAACGGCTTATGCGGCTATGCTATAATTTCGACTTTGTGGAATTATCTCCCGAAACTAAACATGGGACACTGATCGAGGCAAGCATGTTCAAGAGCATCGTGAAGAAGGTCGTCGGCGACCCGATGGAACGGGCCATTGCGAAATACCGGGTAGCCGTTGAACAGATCAACGCGCTAGAGCCGGAAATGAAGAAACTCCCCAAAGACGGCCTGCGCGCTAAAACTGAGGAATTCAAGCAGCGTATTGTCGAAGGCGAAACGCTCGATGATCTTCTGGTCGAAGCCTACGCGCTGGTGCGTGAAGCGGCGGTACGCACGATTGGACTGCGCCCTTACGACGTGCAGATGATCGGCGGCATTGTGCTGCATCAGGGGCGTATCGCGGAAATGAAAACGGGTGAAGGTAAAACGCTGGTGGCGACGCTGCCGCTTTACCTGAACGCGCTGTTGGGTAAGGGCGCGCATCTGGTCACGCCTAACGATTATCTGAGTAAGGTCGGTTTGCAGATGATGGGGCCCGTTTATCACCTGCTCGGATTGCAAGCGGCGGTCATTCAGAACACAGGAACGGGGCGCGATTCGGGTTCGTTCTTGTTCGACCCTGAATATCCATCGGACGATGCGCGTTATCAATTCCTGCGTCCGGTCTCGCGCTTTGAAGCCTATGATGCGGACATCACTTACGGCACGAACAGCGAGTTCGGCTTTGACTATCTGCGCGACAACATCGCTATGGAAGGCAGTCGCCTTTCGCAGCGTGAGCGTTACTTCGCCATCGTGGACGAGGTGGACAATATCCTCATCGACGAAGCGCGTACCCCGCTGATTATCTCCGGTCAGGCTGAAGAAGCGTCCGACCTGTATGGCACGTTTGCGCGGATTGTGCGGACGCTCAAGCCGAGCAGCGCCGAGAGCATCGATAACGAAGACCCTGATGGCGATTATGTGCTTGACATCAAAGATCGCGTTTCCTATCTGACCGAAACGGGTGTCGAAAAGGCCGAACGTGCGCTGAACATCGACCAGCTTTACCACGCTGACCACGCCGATATGATTCCGTATCTGGATAATGCTTTACGTGCGCTGACGCTGTATCACCGCGACAAAGAATACATCGTGGCGGATGATGGTCAGGTCATCATCGTTGACGAGTTCACCGGACGCTTGATGTATGGGCGGCGCTTCTCTGAGGGCTTGCACCAGTCGATTGAGGCTAAAGAAGGCGTCAAAGTCCGGCGCGAAAATATGACTCTGGCGACGATCACGCTGCAAAACTTCTTCCGTATGTACAAGAAGTTGGCGGGCATGACGGGTACGGCGATGACCGAAGCCGAAGAGTTCGAGAAGATTTACAATCTCGAAGTCGTGCCCATCCCAACCAACCTGCCTAACGTCCGCGAAGATTTGGAAGACCTCATTTATATGAACGAAGGGGCCAAATTCAAGGCGGTGATCGACGAAATCAAGCAGCGCCACGAAGCTGGTCAGCCAGTGCTGGTTGGTACGGTAGCGGTGGAAACGTCGGAGCGTTTGAGCAAAGCGTTGGAGCGCGCTCACATTCAGCATCAGGTGTTGAACGCCAAGCAGCACGAACGGGAAGCGGAGATTATCGCGCAGGCGGGGCGTCCGGGAGCGGTGACAATCGCTACCAACATGGCAGGTCGTGGTGTTGACATCCTTCTCGGTGGCAATGGTGAGGGTCTCACCCGCGAAAGACTGCGTAAGCAAGGTATCGAAATCACGAATGCCACGCCGGAAGAAAAGCAGGCGGCCCATGATGCGATCATGGCGGAAGTGCGCGAAGATCGCAAAAGGGTGCTGGAACAAGGCGGCTTGTTCGTGCTGGGTACGGAACGCCACGAGGCGCGGCGTATCGACAACCAGCTTCGTGGACGTTCGGCGCGTCAGGGCGACCCCGGCCAGACACGCTTTTTCCTGAGCCTCGAAGATGACTTGATGAAGCGTTTCGGCGGTGATCGCGTCAAGGGTTTCATGACGCGCTTCAACCTGCCTGAAGACGAGCCGATTGAACACGGCATGATCTCCAAGTCCATCGAGCAAGCACAGATTCGCGTTGAAGGGCATCACTTCGACATGCGTAAGCGTGTGCTTGAATATGACGACGTGGTGAACAAACAGCGCGAGATGATCTACACGCAGCGCCAGCAGACGATGACCAAAGACTCGCTGCGTGAGGAATATCTGCAAATCCTCGAAACTATGGTCGAAACGATGATTGACGACTTCACAACCGATGAAGACGATCCCGATTCGTGGGATACCGATGCGCTCTACCAGCAGTTGTTCACGGTCTTCCCGATCCCCGAAGACATCACACCGGATACTCTGATCGAGATGTCGCTCACCGAATTGGAAGACTCGCTCGGTGAAGCGGTGCGGCGCGCTTATGATCGCAAGTCGCAAGAATTGGGCGAAGAGATGATGAAACGCGCCGAGCGTATTGTCATGATGCGTTCGTTGGATACCCATTGGCAGCGCCATTTGACTGATCTGGACGTGCTGCGCGAAGGGATTGGCTTGATGTCGATTGCCCAGCGTGACCCGCTGGTTGAGTACAAGCGTGAGGCATTCGTGATGTTCAATGCCATGCAAGAAGAGATTCGTACCAATGCGGCGCGCTCTATCTTCCGTGTGCAGGTGAATATGCCGCAGCCTGTTCGCCAGCAAATCCGTGCTTTCCAGCCTGTCGTCGCTGGTGCAGCCGCGTCGGCAGGCGGCACGACTACAAACGCCGTACAGAATGCCAAGCCTGAACCCGTGCGTAACTCGGCTAGGGAAAACATCGGACGCAATGACCCTTGCTGGTGCGGCAGTGGTAAGAAATACAAACACTGCCACATGCGCCAAGATCAGACCGAACGCCGCACCTAAACGGCACACGTTGGATTTCCTTATTGAACCTCAATTTGCCGCACGGTCTTTTAGGGGTTTATAATTGAGGGTAGCAACTCAGTCACTCCACCGCCTATCTTGGGCGGTGGGACGGATTGTGTTCCCGCTAGTCGTTAAAGGGGAATGTAGTGAGAGTAAAGGAAGTGTAGATGTCGGTGGATAATTCTGCCTCGCTATACGCTGATCGTATTGACCGCTACCTACCGGATTTCATTCGCACGAAGGTCAATACATTGGTGAAGTGGGACTTGGTGCATTTCTTTCACAAGAACCCTCACACAGCGGATACTGCCGAAAACATTGCCGCCTATACCGCACGCGATGGCAGCACAGTGTCAGACGAACTGGCAGACTTGTCCGAAGCTGGAGTGTTACAAGTCACCGAAGTCTCAGAGCGTAAAATCTACGCGCTGACAGAAGACGAGGCGATGCGTGAACTGATCCATGCTTTTGTGATGGCCTGCGATGACCGCGACTTTCGCATGAAGGCGATACGCCAAATCACCGATATAGCACACTAGTCGCTAATGAACAGCAACCGATAGGCTGTAAGCGCACAAGCGCCGATCAGCAGGCAGCAGCGAAACGTTACCGAAAAAGCGGCGTAAAGCCCCTACCTTTAGGTATGGGGATATAAGGCGCTATTGTGTTGAATTATACCGCGCAGTATAATTCTCTTATGGACTACCGAACAGTGACCTTCAACTGGCTTCCTCGTGCCAAGACGCAGTGGCAAACGTACACCGATACCCGCAAGGAGGCGGCACATCTGTGGAACGATTTGGTCATGCGCCACGCGCGTATTCGCCGTTTGAACTGGACATGGCCGACAAAGGGACGGTGGGAACAATGGGGTAAGCGCCGCTATCCGAATTTGCACTCGCAGTCGGTTCAGCAAATCATCGGCGAGTTCTGCGAGGCGGTCAATGCCACGCGGCAGCTTCGCAAAAACGGACACACAGAAGCTAGCTATCCGTTTCGATTGTCGCGCTACCATGATGTGGTCTACACCAACCAAGCCGCGCACATGGTTGAGGGGGACGGTCATCGCCTGCTGGTTCTGCCCAATGGTAAAGCTGGACGGTTGAAAGTGCGTGTCCCAGACCATGTGAAATTGCCGGGTCGCCTGATGGAAATTCGCTTGTCCTACGGCAAATTGAGTTTGGTGTGTGAACTACCTGACAAGCCGACATTTGCCCAAACGACGATTGGCGTAGACTTGGGCGTGAATACCCTGCTGTGTGCGACGGATGGACAGGTCGCTGTGGTGATAAGCGGACGCGAGGCGAAGGCGAGTGTGCAATGGCGTAACAAGCGTCTCGCCAGTCTGGTGAGCAAACAGTCGCAGCACGAGCGTGGTTCGCGCAGATACAAGCGCTTGCAAAAGCGTAAATACAAACTGCTGGACAAAGCCAGCAATCGTATCCACGACCTGATCCACAAGTCCACACGCAAAGTCAAAGACGCTTTCCCACAAGCGCAGGTGTATGTGGGCAAGCCGTTCAACGAAGCTGCGCGCAAGATTGGGCGGGTGTGGGCGCAGCAAGTCAGCAGTGCCAGTAATGCCAAGTTGATAGCACAGTTGGACTATAAGACGGCTGGCGCTATCCAAGTGAGTGAAGCCTATTCCTCGCAAACGTGTCCCGTATGCGGGGAGCGACGTAAATGTCGCAGAACGTATGTCTGCAAACACTGTGGATATACCGCGCCAAGAGATGTAGTTGGCGCTGTCAATATATTGCGGATGGGTCAGCAGGGTTCGCTTCAAAATTCTGCCGTTGTTCCAACGCGAATTGTGTATATCCATCCCACCAAAGTATCTCGGAGTTATCCGAGTAGTTCCGGCGGACACCCGGCAAGTAGCTCGGACGGCGTAAGCCCGACGAGAATCCCCCACCTTTAGCTGTGGGGAGTGTCACGTCGCTCCGGCAACAGTCGGCATCTTAATTCATCTTGCGACATTCGCTGCTCTATGACGGTATAACTCCCTGTAGGTCTCAACCTACGCCCATTTAACAACGATACTATTGAGCCATTCGGCGAGGTTATCATGAACCACGTTCGCACAGTTTCTGAACTACTGGCAAAATTGGGGTTTGACGCTTTCGTTTATGAGCAGGACAGCCGAGTTGTTGTCGAACTTTCCGCTGTGGAATATCAGCGTCGTGAGCAGCAGCTTCGGCCATGGTTTCAAGTGCTAAACACAGACCAACAATCAATCCGTATGATCGAAAAACTGCGCGGCAATTACGTGGACGAGCAAAAGCACTAGCTGAACGTAGCAGTCTCAAAAAGGCCCAGTTGAGAAGCCCGGCCCGAGACGGGCAAGAACACTTTCAACGCTGCAATGGATAGCGTGTTGTACAACATCAAGGTCTAAGCGATAAACAAGCGGGGTGGCCCATTAGGCTGCCCCGATTCAATGCCTCAATTCGCTCCATATTTCATACACAATCTGGTCAATCCATCGAGCAAGTTTTTCGAGCAGGACGAGATTTACGGAGTATTGCGACATTCCCCACTATGTCGGCGGTATACATGGTGTAGGCGCGCAAACAAGCGCCTTTTCAAATCCATACAACATAGTCGCCCAGTTGAGGCAAGATAAAATGAGCCGCATACAAGCCATTGGCCGCGTTTTTGCTGCAATGCAAGTGAATGCTTTTGTTCGTGCCGGGGAGGAAGGCATTGTGATTGAGATGAGCGTTCAGGAATATCAACGCTGTCAGTCGCTGCTGGATGCTTGGTTCGATGTCGTGGTTATTAAATGGGATTGTGTGCTGCTGAAAGAAAAGGCGCGCGGTATCGCTGAGGTCTAAACGCACTCGACCTTCTAAAGGCTTGAGTACCGCACAATACAGCGGTAAAACGAGGTTAACCTTAGCAGTGAGTAAGCTAGTGTATGATAAGTCAAACTTGGTATGACCCATTTGAAGGCGCTCTTAGACAACTCACCGCCGATTTGCGCCGTTTGTACCGGCCAAAACGTAAGGTACTCATGGCTTTCCCGCTATACATCGTCGCGTTATTTGAACTCGACAACCCCGATGATGGGGCGCATCCTACCCATGCTTTGGATATTCCTGCCCTGATCGTGAGCGCTCAACAGGGTAAAAGTGAAGCGGTTGCTGCGCTGTACCAAACGTTCGCTCAACCAATCTACCGCTACATTCTGTATCGCGTTCCAACTGTTTCTGATGCCGAAGACCTCACTGCCGAAGTTTTTGTCAAAATGGTAGAAGGCTTGCCA
Organism: Anaerolineae bacterium; assembly: GCA_014379235.1. GTDB lineage: Bacteria > Chloroflexota > Anaerolineae > Aggregatilineales > Phototrophicaceae > JACMMD01. The sequence goes on along the minus strand of JACMMD010001006.1, from coordinate 1,417 downwards.
AAATATCAGATTACGGGCGCGCCCTTTGAAGCATGGCTGTATCGCATTGCCGCGGCGAGAATTGCCGATTTTTTCCGGCGAGCGTCCCGCCGTCCACAGACCGAACTGCCTGAACACTCTCAACTGATGATCCGCTGCCGGAAGAAAGCGTCTTAAATCGCCAAGAGCTTGAGCGACTGCGTGCTGCGGTGCGCCAGTTGAGTGAAGAACACCAATCGATTTTGATTTTGCGCTTTGTTGAGCGTAAAAGTCATGAAGGAGTGGCTGCCATTTTAGATAAGAGCGTTACGGCTGTGAAAAGCGCTCAACATCGGGCATTAGCCCAACTTGCTTCGCTGTTAGAACAAACCGGCAAACGCCGCCATTACTTGCGAGGCAGCCATGAGTAACTTTTCTCACGATCCTGAATCGCTGGCAAAACACCTCGATAACTTCATGCCGCCGGGTCAATTCGTCACGCCTCAAACAACAGGCGATCCGCTGATCGATGCAGCAGCGATGTTCGCTCAAACATCCGAGTCGCAGCTATCCAACGAAGCGATGGAGCGCATTCAGGCCCGTATCCTGAGTATTCATCAGGCCCAACAGCCAGTTCAACAAACTCTGACTGCCCGACATCCAACACAATCACGGCAAGCACGTCTGCTCACAGGAAGATTTACCCGTGGCATGGTACGTTGGGGAGCGGTAGCTAGTTTTGTCTGTATCGTGCTGCTGCTTGGACTAACGCCCGCCATCGCTAACAGCCTTCCGGGCGAACTGTTCTATCCGGCGAAACAGGCCATCGAACAAATCGAACTCACCTTTGCCCGATCCCCTGAAACGCAAGCTATCGTCCATATACAACATGCCGAGCGACGGGCCAACGAAGCGCTGGCACTGCTGGAGCGTGGACAGTTTAAGCCGGAATTAGTCGAGCAGGCGTTACAGGACATGCGCGCTTCGGCGGATGCCGCTCGTGCGAATGGGGATAGCACTGCACTCATTGCCCTGCGCGGGCGTACTCTCCAAGTTGATACCGCCCTCACCTTCATCATGAGCGAGGCACAGCAAATCGACGTTGCATTCGCGGCCACGGTTGCGCCATTAGCAACCAGCGCCCAAATCAACCGCGACAACGATGCATTGCTGCTCTCAACGGCGACAGTGACAATTACGCCATCGCCCTCACCTAGCAATACAGCAACGACTGTGCTTGAAGCGACGGCGACACCACTTCCAGATACAGAAGTGCCAACAGAACCAGCAACGGAACGCCCTACCGAGCTGCCAACGGAACTCCCGACAAACGTACCTGAAACGGCAGTCCCGGAAGCAACGCTGCAGCTAACCGATCTTGCGCCAGATGACCAGTTTATTGACTTCCCGATAGCGATTGTCCTGGAGAGTATGGTCGATGTTGTTGATGGCGATATCG